>JBDHVF010000005.1:0-30969 GCA_039809605.1 Polyangiales bacterium
GGGGTAGCCCTTCCGGGGGACTGGAGTTTCCATGATCCCACAAGTCTAGCAGCAATCTTCGGGTAGACACGCTCTGAAACAGCCACGTTTGCGTCGCCGCCCCACGGCAGTCGACGAACAGCCTCGTAGATGCAACATTCATGTACAAGCAGCCACGCAAGTCCAGTCTCGCGCGTATCGCCTTGCGAGATAGAGTTGGTGACCACAACCCCAATGGTCCCATAAGTGCCTAGAAGCTGCGCTGTTCGCCGAACGAAGAATGCGGCGATATCAGCATTGCCATGACTCCCCTCAGTGGTTTCGAGCAACCACAATGAATACTCGCGCCCTGAACTCTCCGCGATCGCGTTCTTCCCCGCGAACGGCGGATTTCCCACGAAGGCATCCATCCACGCGACGCGGTTCACCCGGTCACCATCGAGGGGATCGGGCCTCTCCCCATAGAACACCTCGGGGAACTCCACCCACCAGTGGAACGCGGGCACCCGCTCGCGCAGCGCCCGCTGCATCGCGAGCAGCTCCTCGGGCGGCTCGCGGTGGCTCTCTAGCCACGCGACCACCAGATCCAGGCGGCGCTTGCGCTCGGCCTCGCGGGCCTTGTCCTTGTCGTGGGCGAAGAACGCACCCACCACGAGGTCGCCGATGAGCCGCACGGGCGAGAGGGCGTCGTTGGCGTCCCAGAGCAGGTGCTCCTTGGCGCGGGTGTCGTCCTTGGCGGCGAGCGAGAGGATGCGCTGGCGCGACTCCAGGGCCTCCGAGAGCGCGGTGTCGATGAGCTCGCGGGCGAACTCCTGCTGCGGGCCGGGCTTCCAGTGGAACGCGCGGATCTGCTCGACGTCGAGGCCCACCAGCGAGTCGCCGTGGCGCAGGGCGTGGTCGACGAAGGTGAAGGGCTCGTCCTTGGCGAGCGTGACGAGCCAGAGCGACAGGCGCGCGAGGCTGACGGCCAGGGGGTTCTTGTCGACGCCGTAGAGGCAGCGCTGCGCCACGAGCCTGCGCGCGTGCAGCACCACGTCGCCGTGCGCGCTCGCCACGAGGTCGAGGCGCCCCTCGCGTGTCCACGCCGCTACCACCTGATCGGCGAGGAAGCGGCATGCCTCCACGAGGAACGCCCCGCTGCCCATCGCGGGGTCGCACACCTTGAGGTCGAGCAGCCGCTCGGACGCGGGCACCTCTCCCATCGCCGCGAGCAGCGGTTCGAGCGTGCGCCGCACGATGGGCGCCGTGAGCGACGGCGGCGTGTAGTGCGAGCTGGTGCGACGACGCTCCGCGCCGGGTTGGATCACGAGCTGCCCCGCGCGCCCCGCCACGCTCGCCTTCACGCGCTGCGGCTCGAGCGCTGCGAGCACGTCGGCCTCGGTCTTCGCGGCCTTGAGCGGCTCCGCGAGCTTCGTCACGGCGCTCTTCGCGAGCGCTGCGGTCTCGGCCACCCACGCAGCGCGCTGCGCGGGCGGTTGCGCGAGCACCTCGGAGGCGGCGACCCACACCTTCGCGCCCTTGAGGCAAAGCGAAGGGCCCGTGAGCCGCACGACGTGGAAGCCCATGAGGGCCTCGTATACGGCGCCGATCTGCTCGACGTCGAGCGCCCGGTACGACAGCCGCTGCCCCTGGAACACCAGCAGCCGTTCGAGCACGCGGAACACCGTCTCGTCGTCGACGGTGGGCACGCGCACGCGGCTCATCTCGTGGTGGTCGAGGATGGGCGCCGCGCCCGCCGGTCCCCACCCTTCGAGGAAGGCGAAGCGGTGCGGGTCGAACAGCTCCCCACGACGCGCGGGCATCACGAGGTCGCCGTGCTCCAGGCCCAGGAACACCGCGCGGAACAGCGCCACGAGCCTCGGCCACGCCCCGAAGCGCCGCGCCATCGAGTCGGGCCACTCGCCGTGGTCTCGCTGGAGCTGCTCGAACAGCCCCAGCACCGAGAGGTTCTCGGCGTACGCGGGGTGCTCGATGGGCAGCAGGGCGCGGTCCTCGGCGTAGAGCACGAAGACCAGGCGCAGGAGCACCGTGAGCAGGCCCTTGTAGACGTGATCGTCGTCGCGCGCGAGCGCGTCGTCGAGGTGCCTGCTGCCGTCGCGCTCGGCCGCCGCCACGAAGCCTGCGAGGAGCGCGTGTAGCGCGTCGAGCATCTGGTCGGCGAGCTCGTTGGTGACGTTGGCCTGCCGTGTCCGCGAGTCGCGAAGGAGCGCCGGGAGCTGGTGCTCGGGCGCGACGCCGAAGAAGCGCTCGGCCGACAGGAGCATCACGAACGCGTCGAAGATCGAGCGCCCCGCCACAGAGGCCATGTCGTCGACGCGGAAGGTGAGGTGCCCCGACGACTCCCCGTGCGGCGCGTACACGAGGCGCACCTCCTCGCGGTTGGTCAGCACCCCGATGGGCACGCGGCACGCGCGCAGGAGGCGGTCGAACTTCGCGGCGGGGGGATACTCCCACGAGCCCGTCGCCGTCTCGGGCTTGTCGAGCGGGAGGCCGGGAGGGAGATCCCACACGAGTGCGACGTACGCAGCGCCCGCGCGCGAGGCCGGGGTGCTGTCGTCGGTGGGCGCGGTGGGAGCGTCGGGCGCCGCGAGGTGCTTCAGCGCGAGCGTGGGGCGCAACGTCTGGTGGCCCTCGGGCACGTAGAGCGAGAGGTCGTCGGGGAGCGCGTCGGCCGTGTCGTAGAGGTCGGGCGTCCAGTCGAGCAGCTCGGTGAGGAAGGCCGTGAGGTCGGCGATGCGGCGCGGCGTGGTGGCGTCGGATGCGGGTGCGAGGTCGGCGAGACGCTGCTGCTTCGAGAGTGGCTGACGACGCATGCACTGCGCGTCGGTGAGCACGGGCACGGAGACGACGAGTCCCTCCAAGGGCTGCACGAGCCCAAGCCATTCGGCATGGAAGCGGGATTCGAGGTCGGTCACGCTACGCACGCTCTTCGGACGACAGTTGCTGCCATTGCTGATCGGAAATTGGCACTTTGGGTTCAGGCGGCGGGTATCCCCCGTGTCCTATTGCAATTCGCAAAAGATATGCGGCAGGACGAGCCACCTCTTTGCAGTCCGTCAGGCGTGCAATGGTTTCCGGTTCGACGTCCAGATCATAACCCTGGATATAGCGTTGACAGATCAGCGCAGAAAGCGTACCCGACATCCTCTCCAGTTGCTCAGGTGTTTTCGAGCGCTGACGAACTTGAAACGCTGTCGGAAGTTGAAGGACGGCCGCGTGCGTACCTACGTACGCGGTCGGATGACGCGGTTCCGTTGACTCCGGAAGAATTATCACCGGATACGGCGACTTGATATCCACTCGGCTAGACGCCTCCAACATCTCTATAAGCCTGGGCACCGCGTTATTCCTCATGTGGTCGCTGACGATGCGTTCCGAAGCGTACATCAAGAGCTGAGGGTAACGAGTGTTCTCTTTGATGTACTCAAGTTGGGCTTTTTGGGTGCTCTTGTTGGGCTTTCGCTCAAGTTCATCATAATTCCCTGAACTGTGTTTCTTGGCCTTGGCTTCCAGGAGCCCACAGCCAGAGAACCTATCTCCAGTCCGAAATAGAATATCAACCCAAACTGCAATATCTCCATTCATAGTCTCGGATTTTCCGTTAAGCTTAAAGCACGAACATGTAATGTGTTGCAGTCCTGTCGGGCCAGCGAGTTCCTTTTCCGACAGCGCCTCTCGGATGGCTTCCATGGTCTTAAAAGAGACGTTGTTTTCGTTCCAGTCGTCGGCTGTAATGGAGTGCAGCCTGTTGTTGATGGTTGTCTCCATGAGCAATTCAAGGTTCCAATGGGTAATCGTCTTCACAGTATTCGCCTTTCTATCTTGCCCCCGGCCAGAGGTACACCATCCCGACTGGCTCCAACTTTCGCGTCGCGATCTTGTAGAGCACTGGCAGCTCGGCGGGCTCGGTCTCGATCTCCTTCGCGAGCCGTTCGAGCCGCCGCTCCATCCACCGCCGGTCCTGCTCCCACTGCTCCTTCTGCGGGGCTTCGGCCTCGCCGAAGAGCGCGAGCTGCGTGCCCTTGAGCTCCTTGCCGATGGCGGCGCGTTGCGCTTCGAGGATGCGCCGCAGCGCGTCGGCCTCGGTCTGCCCCCGTCGCGCGAGCATCTGCTCGGCGTCGTGCGCGACGGCGTCGGCCTCGTGCTCGACGTGCGGCCACAGCGTCGCGAAATCGCCCGCCGCGCTCTTCACGAGGCGCTCCTGCACCTTGGGGTCGATGCCTTCGAGCGTGGGCGCCGCCGCGAGGAGCTGCTCCAGTCGGTCGAGGGCCTTGCGGTCGGCCTCCTCGGCGAAGGGGCGCAGGTGGTTGCCGCCGCCCGACTCGTTCCAGGGTGCGGCGACGCTCACGAGCTGGTCGTGCAGGCGCGTGGCCCCGGCGCCGAAGAGCGAGAGGCGGCCGAAGGCGATCACACGCGCGATGCCGTCGTGGGGGTTCTTCACCACCGTGACGCGCGACAGGTCGTGCGACGACCAGCCCTGCGCGAGGAAGCGCCCCAGGATGCGCTGCACGAAGGGGTGCGAGAGATGGAGGTGCGCGACGCCCGAGTTGATGCGCTCGGGGGGATCGAAGCTCACCGGCAGCAGCGGGCGCTTGCGCCACTCCCACGGCGCCTCGTCCTTACCGCGCGGAGGGCGCAGCGTGTCGAGCGTGCCCTGCCAGCTCTCGGGCATCACTGGCAGCGTCCACGTCGCGAGCGAAGGCTCCGACTTCACAGGCGGTGCGGGCGCGAGGTTCGTGGTGCCCGCGAGCTCACAGCCGACGTTGATCGCGTCGCGCAGCAGCGAGGCGTCGAACTCCATGACCTTGCGCGAGTCGGTGAAGAGCCGGCCCGTCTGATCGATCTCGTGCTTGAGCCGCTCGACCGTCGCGCGGTCGGTGTCGAGCTCTCGCTTCGTCGTCTCGCCGAACATCCCGAGCTGCGTCGCGGCGTCGACGCGGGCGGCGGCCTCGGCATCGATACCCGTGGCGAGGGCGTCGGCGAGGCGGTCCATCACGACGGCTGAGAGGGAGCCGAGCTCCTCCTCGATGCGCTCGACCTTCTTCACCAGCGTGCGAAGCACCTGATCTTCGGCACGCTGCGGCAGCACGAAGTAGTGGCAGCGCACCTCAGGGGCGGGCTGCAACGTGCGGTCGATTCGGCCGTTGCGCTGCTCCATGCGCGCGGGATTCCACGGCACGTCGGCGTGAAAGAGGTCGGCGCAATGGCCCTGGAGGTTGACGCCCTCGCGCGCCGCGTCCGTCGCCACGAGGATGCGGACTGGGTGCTCGCCGGGCGCGCTGTTGAAGGCGCGCTGCACCTCCTCGCGCTGCTCGTCGCTCATCCCGCCGTGGAACTGCATCACGCGCTCGCGGCCCCGCTCGGTGGGCTCCGCGAGCGACTGGAGCAGGTTCACCAGCCAGCGCTTGGTGTCGCCGTACTCCGTGAAGATCAGCACGCGGCGGTCGCTCCACGCCGCGCCCTTGGCGCGCTTCGCGTCGAGCCCGAGGCCGACGCACAGGTTCGCGCGCATCCACGCGAGCAGCGCGAGCACCCGCCCATCGGCCTCGTCGCGGTGGGCCCCGGCGAGCGAGACCATCTCGTCGAGCAGCTCCTTCGCGCGCCCCGACACGGCGGGGAGCGTGCGAGAGCGCCCCTCGTCGGCCGCGCCGTCGAGCTCCTCGCGCGTGTCGTCGTCGAGGTCCTCGTCGTCGTCGACCTCGGCCGCGCTCGCGGCGCCGCCCTTGCCGACGGCCCGCGCGTGCAGTTGCAGCGTGCGTGCGAACGCCTCGACGCTCGACAGGAGGCGCTTCTGGAGGTTGACGAACACCAGCCTGCCGGGCCCCCTCGACGGGCGCACGAGCGCGGTGTACTCGGCGAGCTTGTGCGAGAGCACCAGGACCGCGTCGCTCGCGACGCCCACGTCCACGGGGCCGCCCTCGTCGCGCTGCCACCACCGGCCGTCGCGGTGTTCGAGCGCGAGCTCCACCACGCGCCGCTCGGGGAACTGGCCGCTGCCGATCGCGCGCAGGTCGCGCTTGAGCCGCCGCACCATCACGGAGTCGCGCGCGGCGGGCGTCACCGGGACGCCGCGCGTGAAGCGCTGCGGGTCGAGGATCTCCAGCAGGGCCGAGAAGCTGTTGGAGTGCCCGTTGTGCGGCGTGGCCGAGAGGAAGAGCCGGTGCTCGAAGCGAGGGGCCACGTCGCGGATCACCTTCGTGATGCGCGAGTCGATCGCGTAGCGCGTGGCCGATGCGGGCGCGGCCGTATGCGCCTCATCGAGAATGAGCAACGACTTGCGGGCGCGCTCGCCCAGGTGCGCGAGCAGCGGGTCGCGGTACTCGGGGCGGCGCAGCGTCTGGTACGAGGTGATGAAGCGCGTGTGCGTGGTCCAGGGGTTCACGCCGAAGCCGCGCTCCTGGCGGCGACGGGCCACGAACTTCCGGTCGTAGATCTCGAACTGGAGGCCGAACTTCTTCTGCATCTCGTCGCGCCACTGGAGCGTGACGGACGCGGGGCACACGATGAGCGCCTGCTCGACGCGCTGTCGCAGCAGGAGCTCCTGGAGGACGAGCCCGGCCTCGATGGTCTTGCCGAGGCCGACGTCGTCGGCGATGAAGAGGTTGGCGCGGGGCATCTCCAGCGCGCGCTTGAGCGGCGTGAGCTGGTGGTTGAAGAGGCGGATGCCCGCGCGGAACGGCGCCTGGAAGAGCCGCGCGTCGGTGGCGGTGACGGCGTTCCACCGCAGCGCGTGCAGGTACGCCGCGAAGTGCCGGGGCGGGTCGAGGCGCGCCACGTCGCCCAGGCCGTGCGTCTCGGGCGCGAGCACGCGTGCGCCGAGCTCCAGCTCCCAGAAGATCGTGAGGGGCCGCCCCTGCGCGTCGTCGTCGAGACACACCATCGCCACGCGCGTCGCCTCGCCGGGCTTCGCGCCGGGCGTCACCTCACTCACGAGGTACTGGCGGTGGCGCGCGTGCACGATGTCACCCGCGTGCGGCAACGACCCGGGCGCGCGGGAGGGGCGCGAGGGCGCGAGGGCGTCGGGCGTGGTGCCGAGGATGCGCGCCGCGAGCTCGCTGCGGCCGCGCGCGTGGTCGTCGAGATCGAGCGCGCGGCACACGGCGCGGAGCTCGTCGCGGCCCAGGCGCTCCACGAGGTCGGGCAGTGCCGGCAGCGCGGGCAGGAGCGCTTCGATCTGCGTGTCCTTGGTCTGCGACTCGGTCACATCGAGGCCCAGCTCGCGCCCCAGCTCCGCGAGCCGCAGCTTCGGCAGCGCCGAGAGCACGGTGCGAGGGGCAGGAGTGGTGGCCGTCACGGACCCCATGAGCGGGCGCGATCGTAGCCACGCTCGCCCCGCCAGGGGAAGCGGGTTCTCCATGAGCGCCGCCGGCCGACGCGTCGCCGTATCGGCGCCGACTGCGCTCGGCTGCGTGGAACGCGCCCAATGTGCCTTCTCGCGTCGAGCCCGTCGCGCGGCCCGGTACATGCCCCGGTTGCCCCACGGCGGCGAATGCGCGGGGCGCGCGAAACCTCGTAAAAACCAGCCGCTGCCCCGCCTGCCCCATCTGCCCCGTCTTCCGATGAGGAGAGGAGAGGTAGGAGGTCGTCGCGTCGCCTTCTGGCCGAGACGCGCGGCGAACGCGCGCCAAGGGCGTCGGTCTCTCCCTCGGCGGGTCGGGGCGGGCGGGGCAGGCGGGGCGGCTTGTGTCGTTCCCCGAGCGAAGCACTCCTCACGCCGCCGCGCGCCGCGCTTTCGGCTCGGCGCGACGGCTGTTGCGTGTCGCGCAGGGCGGTGCACCTTCCGCTCGATGGCACGCCGCACATGGAGCCTCGCCGATGAGCTCTCGACCCTCGCCCACGCTGTCGACGCGGCGCGACGAGTCGCCTCCGACGCGAGCACGTCGGCGTGCGCGAAGGAGGAGCTCGCGACGACCGCAGAGGGGCTCGCGGGCGCGCTGGCCCTCGTCTCGGTGCGCCTGCGCGACCTGGGGCGGATCGTGCGCGGGGAGCTCGACCCTCGCCACGCCTGGGCACCGCACAACGCCGTCGTCCCCGACGCCGCGAGCGACGCGGGCGACGTCCTCTTCCGCGCGTGGGGGCCGAAGCGGCGCGCGAAGGAAGCCCACCGCGTGCTCGCGGAGGCTGACGCGGCACTCGCCTGGAGGCGTCGGTAGCCCCCGTATCGAGCGCGCGGCGCCCCGACTGCCCCGGGCCGCCCCGACGACCGGGGCAGCCCGAAACCCCTTCGCCAGCGAGCGAAGCTGCGTGTGCCCCGGTTGCCCCGGTTTGTGAGGGAGAGATAGAGAAGAGAGCGCCTTGCGTCGCTGCTGCCTGTAGGCGAGCGAACGTGTCTCTCTCGATGTGTCTCCCCTCTCGGTGGGACCGGGGCAACCGGGGCGCTCGGGGCGCCCCGATGTGGTGCCCACGCCACCGTCACCGCGACGCGACGCGAAGAAGCAGACGCACCACCTGCTCGGCCGCGTCTTGAACTTCCTCGGGCTGCTTCGCGAGCAACGTGACGAGCCGCTGTACGGGCGCCTTGAACTTCGGGGGCGGTGGGGCCTCGGTGCGGACGAGGTCGACGACTTCGACGCCCAGCGCCCTCGCGAGGCTCGCCAGGGTCGTCAGCGTGGGGACGCGGGTGCCGTTCTCGATGCGGTTGACCGCGTCGACGCTGATCCCTGCTGCTTCGCAGAGCTGCTCCTGCGTGAGCCCTCGGGCCGCGCGAAGCTCGCGGATTCGTGTACGCACGACCTCTTCGATCGTCGGAGCGGCAGCCCGTCGAGGCATCTCCGACGGATGGCGCAGAGCCCAGGTTCTGGACAGTGACAAGAGCACAGGTGCGGTGTATGTGTTCGGGCACAGTGTCATCGACCGGTGCCGAGCCCATGCCGGGGGTGCTGGGGACGGCCGCAATCATCATCTCGGAGGAGGAGTCATGGACATGATCGTGCGGAAGTTGGCGGCGCTCGGCGTGCCTGGCCTCGTCGTTCTCGCTGTGGCCGCGACGACGGAGCTGGCAGGGGGCGCTGCGATCCTCGTGGCGCTGTCGACGATGGGCGGGCCGTTCGGCGTCCTCGGCGGGATCGCCGCCGTGGCCCTTCTGGCGCTCTCCGTCGACGCCATCGCGAAGTGGGGGTTCGACAAGGTCGCAGTCGCCGTCGTGCACCGTCTGGTCGAAGGCGGCACCAGCCGCGACGAGATTCGACGCAGGGTCGCGGGCTACTGGATGCTCAGCGACTCGCTCAAGAAGAAGATCCTCGGTGTGCTGTAGCGGCGCGTCGAGGCGACGGGAGTCGCGCGGATCACCCCTCGTCGAACAGCGCTCGCACGACGCGCCACACCGTGCGCACCTCGCGGGCGGTACGGGTCGTGAGGTAGTCGGCGAGCTCGGCGACGTCGTCGCAGCGGCCTCGATCGAAGCTCTCGAAGAGCGAGGCGAGGGACACGTCGAGGCCCTTCGCGAGCCCCGCGATCGTGTTGAGCGACGGAGAGAAGGCCCCGCGCTCGATCCGACGGATCGCATCGACCGAGAGGTTGCTCCGCTCCGCGAGGGCCTCTTGCGTCAGGCGTCGCGCTTCGCGCAGCGCTCGGATGTGCATGCCGAAGCGTCGGCCCAGGCTGATCGGCATACCGCGTCCGTGCCGATACTCGGGGCGTGACCGCCGCGCCGAAATGGACGATAGTCTCGGTCGAAGAGAGCGTATGTTCTCGGCGTGCTGCGCTGCATCTGGAGGGGAACATGGAGTCGGAGGTTCGAGAGACGGTCTCGTGCCCGCACTGTGGCGGCGAGATCAAGGCTGCGGCGAAGGTCTGCAAGCATTGCAGGCGCGAGGTCTCGCAGGCGACGGAAGGCAAGGCGGCCACGACGGCACCCCCGTCGACGAGTCGCGCTTCCGAAGCCGTTCGCGATCTCCGCGCGCTGATCGTGTCGCGCGGCGTGTTGCCCGTCACGGCATTCGATGCGCTCGCGATCAATCATCCCGACGCGGACGTCGTAGGGTTTCTCGGTCACCTCTGCGCCGCAGGACAGATCACGAGCATCCAGGTCGAGTCGCTGCGAGAAGCGTTTCGCGAGCGCCAGCTCGCGCAGCTCGCCACGCTCCTCGACGCGGCCGTCGCCCGCGCCCTTCTCGGCGCTTCGCACGCACAGGCCGCGAAGGCAGGGTTCGAGCAGGCCATCTTCCAGCAGTCTCCGGCGCAGTACCTCGTGTCGGCGCAGTACCTGACGACAACGCAGGTCCAGGCTCTCGGTGGTGATCGACAGACCGTGTCCGCGCGCATGAGGGACCTCTGGCTTCGCCTGCGGAACGACCCGGAACTCCGACAGCCTGTGCTCACGGGTCCCGTCGCGATGGCCGTGCTGGTGGTGGTCTTCGTCGCTGTGGTGTGGAACATCGGTCCGGGGGTTAGTGACTGGTGGAGCCTCGTGCTGCTCGCACCGGTTGGCGCCGTGCTGCGCGTGGTGTGGCCGCGCTCGACACTGCTCGGACGCGTGAAGTGGGCCGGAGGCACACTCGCGGCAGGGGCGATCTCGCTCATGCTGCTCACCTTCACGATCAATGCGGTGCGCCCACCTCCGCCGTTGGCGATGGAGCCGCGCTGCACCATGAACTTCAACGGCCGCGGCGAGTGCGTGTTCACGAACCTGCACGCGCGACCGGCGTCCGGCTGCGGGCAGATCCTCGTCACGTGCACGCCACGTAACGGTACCCAGGATTCGCGCGAGTCCGAGTCGATCTGCTCCGGGCTGGTGAGTCCGGGCCTGACGCGCCGCATGGACTTCACGGTCGCCGAGTTCGACCGCATTCGGAACCGCGCGGTCCCGTGGGGCGGCGACTGGCGCGACTACTGCCACTTCACGTGGACGCCGCAATGACCGCACGCACCTGCCCGATGTGTGCCGAGGACATCGCGGCCCAGGATGCCGTGTGCCCGCACTGCGAGCACGTCCTCGTCGCTCCGCCGAGGAACGCGTTTCCCGGCCTGCCCACGACGCCGGGCACCCCGTCCCGTCGGCGGCGCTCGTTCGGCGCGCTCGGCGCTGGCGCACTCGTGATGATCCTCGGCGTGAGCGTGTTCGTGTGGGTGCAGCGCCGCTCGCCCGAGAGCACGGCCCCCTCGCGCAGTGAGAGCGACACCGAGGCGCACGTCCGAACCACGGCCCAACCTCCGCAACGCCCGACCGAGCCCGCTTCGCCAGCCGCGCCGCCAAGAGCGGAGCCGGCACCGCCATCACCCTTGCCTGCCGCGCCGACGCCCCCGAGCGGTCCGATCGCCCAACCCGCTGAACCTGCCGCACCCGCAGGTGGGTCCGTCATGCCCGTCGCCAACACCCCGACGCCGCCAGCGAGGTGCGTGACCAGCGCACAGGACAGCTTCCACCTCCGCGCCACCGAGACGACGCGGTCGCGCGGCGCCGCCTATCCCCGTGGAACACGCCTAGAAGTGCTCGGCCCCGGCTCCCTGACCCGAGGACGCAACACGATCTACCACGTGCGGCTCCTCGACGACGGCGCGGAGGGGTGGATGTTCCTCGGCCCCGGTGAGCTCGTGGCTTGTGGGGGAGGTGCCCCCTCGGAGGCGCCCTCATCGGGGGAACTCGCGCCTGTGCCGCCACCCTGCATCGCGCAGTGCATGGCGGCCCACCGTGAGCCATACCTTCGGTGCGTCGATGAGTGCATGCACGACGGCCAGCGGGCCTACGAGTGCAATCAGGACTGCGGTGGCGAGTATCACCAGTGTGTGGGGACTCGCTGTGGCATCGACGAGGGCGACACTCCGTGGTTCAGGCCGGATGTGCGCACGGCATCTGCCAGCCAATAGAAGGACTCCGGTCCCGGCAAGCACGCTCGACTTGGGGAGCGAACTCGCCGGGATCGGAGGACTGCGCGTAGCTCGTCAGTGGACGCGAGGCCGCGAGATGTTCCTGAAGCCGGCATTGCACCGGTTCGGGCACACCCACCAATGACGGTGGAGGTGAGCCCCACCACCCTTCGTGTTGGGCGACCAGCACGCGCCGCAGATGTTGCACGCGCAGTGGAGGACGGACGGGTAGCCGTCGAGGAGTTCGACCCCTACGGCAGCGAGGCGACGAGTGTCTCGTGAGGGCATCATGCGTTCCCTTGTGGTGGTTCGACAGTTGTTAGGGTGGAGGCGGATCCCTTGGCTTGTATTGCCTCGCCCTGCCGCACGATGACTCGCCTTTGGGTGGTCCCAAGACCCACCCGAACAAGTCGTGCGATGGCTCCAGAGAAATGTCAACTCCAAAAAGACGCCCGCCGGCCCGAAGGCACGGCGGGGTCTCGATCGAAGTCCTACGTCCGCATCGGCATCACCACGGCGGTGGTGCCGTGCGCGCCGTCCACGCGCACAGGGTCACGCTCGCCCCACACCTGCATGGTCATCGTGGCGTCACCCTCCGTGAGCGCGTTCACCACCTCTCGCAGGTAGCGCGCGTTAAAGCCGATCGCGGCGGGCAGCGTCCCCGAGAACGACGCGAGCACCTCGCCCTCGGTCACGTTGTCCTCGCCGTCGTCGACGTGCAGTCGCACCCTCGCCGCATCGAGCTCAGGCGTGACCTTCACCGGGAGCTCACCGCGCGGGGCGAGTGCGCGCAGGGCTTCGCGGAGGTCCTCCGTGGGCATCGTGATGGTGCCCGCGCAGCCCTCGGGGATCACCTGCTGGTAGCTCGGGAACTTCGCGGCGGGGTGCGTCGCCTCCACGACACCCCCGGAGACCCACGCCTCGCCCGAGATGAACCAGACCCGCTCGCCGTCGCGGCGCAGGCGCACGACGCCGCAGGGCGTGTCGATCATGTGCACCAGCTCCTCGACGACGGCGCGCGCGAGGAGCGCCTCGAACGCGGGGCCGTCGTCGGGCACGCGCGCCAGCGCCAGACGGTGCCCGTCACATGCGACGAAGCGCAGTTCACCGTTGCGACGTTCGATGAAGAGCCCGGTGAGGTGCGGGCGGGTGTCGTCCTCGCTCATGGCGTAGGTGGTCTGCGAGAGCAGGCGCGCGAGCGTCGGGCAGAGCAGCGTGGCGAGCGCCTCGCCCGAGGGCTCGGGCACGGCCGGGTAGTCGCTCGCGGGCAGCGTGGCGATCTGGTGCGTGACGGCGCCGAGGACGAGCGACGCACCTGCGAGCTCCATGCGTCGGGGGCCAATGCGGGTGGCCTCCGCGAGCCTGCGCAGGGGCACCAGCAGCACGCCGGGCGAGGTGACGGTGGCGGCCACCGTGACGCGGACGAATACGCGGAGGTCGGTGACGGTGAGCGTGAGGTGCTCACCCTCGCTCTCGATGAGCACGGCCGCCAGCGTGGGCATCGCCGGGCGGCGGGCGATGAGGTGCTTGAGGCGCGCGAGGGCCTTCGAGAGCACGATGCGGTCGAGCGTGGCGCAGAGAATCGAAGTGGCGCTGAGGACGGCGGACATGGCGATGCTCCTGCGGCCCAAAGGCGAGCCGCGATGACGAGGTGAAACGAGAGCGGGATGCACGGCCCCGCGCGCCGTCTCTGGCGGCGGGGCCGTGCGCGTGGAGGGGCTACGAACTGCGAGGGGTGACCTCGGCGCCAGCGCGCGACACGCGCACATTCACACCGAGGCCGAAGGCGTCGACGAGCAGGTCGGTCTGCGCGAGCACGAGGTCGGCGACGACGCCGTACGCGATCGCGTCGAGGTCGCACGGCCCGTCGGCCGTCGCGGAGTCGAGGTCGAAGGTCGCACCACTCGTGAACTCGACGACGACGCGGCTCACGACGAACACGTCGGGGTCGGGGTCGTCGATCGACTGCACCCACCGCACGGCGCGCAACTCGGGGTGGGCGTCGAGCACGTCGCGAACGACGGCTTCGACCAGGGCGCGCGCATCGCGGTGCGAGGGGGGCTCGGCGACGGCGAGCGCGTCGCGGCGGCTCTCTTCGGTGAACATGGTCGGGGCTCCTTGAAATGGGTGCAATGCGCCGCCGGCCGGCCGCCTTCGAGTCGCGCGCGTTTTACGGCGTAAAACGCGCGCCTCGGTCGGGCGATCGGAGGCCGGTGGGCGCGGCTGATGGCGAGGCTTCGGCTACGTCGAGGGGGCTTCCTCACGACGGCGCGGGCGCAGGTGGTCGCGGAGCGTCGTGCGAGCGACGCCCAGGCGACGCGCGGCCCCGGCCACGCTGCCACCGCTCGCGTGCAGGGCGTCCGCGACCATCGTCGGCGAGAGGAGCCGACGCGCGGGGAGGCGGTAGGGCGTGGCGTCGAGCGCGGCGGGCTCGACGGAGAGCGCGTCGCGGAGCGCGGCGGCGTCGAGCGCGGCGGCGTCGGAGCGGGCGAGCGCGCGGCGCAGCACGTTGAGGAGCTGCCGCACGTTGCCCGGCCAGTCGTAGCCCGCGAGCACGGCGAGCGCGTCGCGGGTGAGGTGCCGCTCGCCGGCCTCGTGACGCAGGCGGTAGAGCAGGTGCGCCACGAGCGCGGGCAGGTCGTCGGCGCGCTCGCGCAGCGGAGGCACGACGACGGAGAGCACGTGCAGGCGGTAGTAGAGGTCGGCGCGGAACCGCCCGTCGGCGGCCAGCTCGGCGAGGTCGCGGTGCGTCGCGGCGATCACGCGCACGTCGACGGTGCGCGGACGCGTGCTGCCGAGCGGGCGCACCTCGCGGGTCTCCAGCACGCGCAGCAGGTCGGCCTGCGCGGCGGGGTCGAGCTCGCCGATCTCGTCGAGCAGCAGCGTGCCGCCGTGGGCCTGCTCGAAGAGGCCCTTGTGCGAGGTCACGGCGCCCGTGAAGGCGCCGCGCTCGTGGCCGAACAGCTCCGACGCGATGAGGTCACGCCGCAAGGTGGCGACGTTCACGGCGACGAACGGGCCGCGCGCTCGCGGCGAGAGGTCGTGCAGGGCGCGCGCGACGAGCTCCTTGCCCGAGCCCGTCTCACCGCGCACGAGCACCGTGGCGGGCCTGGGCGCGTAGCGCGCGAGGTCGAGGTGGAGGCGGCGCATCGCCGGGCAGTCCCCGACGAGCCCGAGCGAGTGGACGCGCGCCGACAGGTCCGCGTCGTAGGACGCGCAGCGGTCGAGGGTCATCGTTGTCGTTCCTTTCGCAGCGTGAAATGAAGCGTCCGGGGGAGAGGGAGCCGGAGCCATGCGCCCCACGGCGCACGACTCCGGCTCCCAGCACGGGCGGGTCAGGGGGACGTTGTCGGCGGGGACGCGTTCGGGGCCCGCGTCGAGAGGATCGACACCGCGAACGAAGGCGCCGCTTCGTGGCCGTCGCGCGCGTCGGGCACCTGGTAGACGAGACGCCCGGCGAACAGCGGCCGCCACGCGCGGCCCTCGCGCGCGAACATGACGAGGTCGAAGGCGAAGGGCGGCGGCGCGGCGCTCATCACGCAGCGCGTCCGCGCTCGGCCCCCGAAGGAGTCGAGCCAGCGAAGCTTCTCGCCGAGGTCGTGGAGGCAGCCCTCGCGCTCGGCGAACGTGACCACGGCTTCGAGGTACGCCGGGTCGGCGATGTCGAGCGCCACGGCTACCGCGTCTCGACGGGCGTCGCCGCGAGGTAGTCCCCGGCGAGGCGCTCCATCGTGAAGCGCACGTCGGGGTCGGTGTTCGTGGCGTGGGCCACGAGGGTGATCGCCTGCACGACGCCGAAGCGCGTGAGGTCGCCGTCGCGCAGCACCACGCGCTGCGCCTCCTCGAGCAGCGCCTTGGGCACCTCGGCCGAGTCGCCGAGGATCGCGGCCACGGCGTCGTCGGGGTGCGGCACCGCGATGCGCCGCGCGCTCTGCATCCACGTGAACGAGGTCTGCCAGCGCTCGGGCAGGCGGCCGACGGCGATGACGAGCGCGGCGGCGAGCTGGTCGTCCTCGATGGCCCTGTGCGTCCTGTAGAGCGAGCGCTTGCCGCCCACGCGCACCATCAGGCCGTTGGTGCACACGAGCCGCAGCCAGTGGTCGTCGAGCGAGAGGGCGCTCGCGCCCACCTCGCTGTTGCGCAGGTGCCAGCCCGGGTGCAGCAGGTCGCCGTCGAGGTCGAACGCCTCCGCGTGCACGGCCGTGTAGTGCGTGGTCGAGTCGGTGAACTGCGTCGCGGTGAAGCGGTACTCGTCGACGAGCCCCCGCATCATCGCGTGCATGCGCTCGAAGATGCGCGCGTCGTCGATGGGCGTGAACGTCGGCGCGAGGAAGGCGCGGGCGACGCCGTCGGCCCCGCCGTCGGGGTCCTTCCACGCGCGGATCTTCTTCTCGCCGGGCGTGCGCGAGAAGCGGCGGTTGACCTCCTCGGCGCGCTCCTCGCCCGAGGTGTTGCGGAACCAGGTGTCCCACCGCAGCCCCAGCATCGACGCGAGCTGCTTGCGGGCCCAGTCGTTCAGGCGGTACTCGGTGCCGCCGGGGAGTTCGATGTGGCCCTCGGGCGTCATGCGCAGGTCGGCGACGTGCACGACGCGGTCGGGCAGCATCTCGCACGCGCGGCGCATCACGTCGTCGTACACGGCGGTGAACGAGCGCCCGCGCAGCGTCGTGGTCGGCGGCGGGGGCGGCGGCGGGGTGGGCGAGGCGATGCGGGCGAGCGAGGACGAAGGGGCGGGAACGATCGCGAGGTTCATGGGCATCGGTTCCTTTCGTGTCGGAGTCGAGGGCGAGCCTGCCGCCCGCGAGGCCACGCCTCACCGTTCACACCGCAGCGCGCTGTGGTGCGTGTGGAGCGCTGGGCCGTGTTGGAGTGCGGGGGCGGGGCGTGTGGTGCCAGCGGGCGGCTGGCGCGCTACTTCGCGAGGATCACCTTCACGACGATCTCGACCGTCGCGCGGCCGACCTTCACGGCCGCGCGGCCGATGGTGACGCCACCGCGCGCGGCCTCGCGGAGGAGGTCGAAGACGTACTGCATGGTGCGGATCTCCTTCTGGCGCAGGCGGCGAAGACCACCTCTAGCGCCACGTCCTTGTACCCGATCCCGGCGCTGTTTTTCTGCCGCCGCGACGTCGCGTAGGGTGAGGGCAGCGAACCATGACTCGATCGGCTCCGCGCCGCGCCACCGCGCCCTCCCCGACTCGCCGCACCCGTCTCCCCTTCGCCAAGGGCGATCAGGAGCGTTGGCAGGAGTCGCTATGGGAGTCCTTCGATGGTGCGCGTCGCGAGTGCCTCCTGGCTGCGGCACGTACGGGCGGAACCTATGAGCTCGCGATCGCGCGCATCCTCGACGCCATCTGGGAGGATCATCGACGCGGCGAACGAGCTGTGGTCGACGACCTCTCGGAGCGGGCGAGGGAGAGGCTCGACCCTGCCGACGTCGAGTTCTCGAAGCAGGTGCGCGCGTCGCGTGCGAGCAAGGTCCTCGACGAGCTCGAGGCCGACCTGAGCTTCCGGGCCTATGCCGAGGGGAGTGAGGACGCGCTCGGGACCATGCACCTCCCGCTGCGACTGGTCGCGCAGGCGAGTCCGCTCCTCCCATCGCACCTCCGCGACGTGGGCCCCGAGGTGGAGGTCGCCATCATCGCCGACCTTCGCGGCGAAGATGCCCAGAGTGGAGCGTTGCGCCGGATCCGAAACCGACTGCAAGAAGCGGGTGGTCGCGCACCGGCCAGCGCGCGCGGCGATCTTGCGCGCGCTGTACTGGAGGTCGAGCGACGTCGGATCGTGAATCTGGTGGATCGCAAGGGACTGTCGAACGAGAGGGGCAGAGCGCGGGCCGTCGTCGGCGCCGTGCTGAGGGGATGGGGGATGCCGGGAGACGCGGTCGAAGACCTGTTCCGCTTCGACACGAAGCGTCCCAGCGCAGATCGCGTACGCGCCGCGCGCCCACGTCCCACACGCCCGCTCATCCTGGTGTCGTCCGACTCCGTGAGTCCACGACTCTGCGGCGCATGGGCGTCGTGGAAGGCCACGGTTCCGCTGCTCGAAAAGGAGATCGAGCAACGTGTTCTGGTCGTGCTCGAGGCCATCGTGAACGCAGGCGACGACGAGGGGCGCACCTGGCTCGAGAGAACGGGCACGAGCACGCTCGAGGCGCTGCGACAACGCACGGCGAGTCCCTTCCTGCGGGCGCCGACGGACAAAGCGAGTGCAATGCACCACGAGCTCACGGAAGTCGTCGCCGATGAGTACGGCAAGCTGCTCGAGTACCTCGGCACTCGCGATGCCATGCGCCAGCAACGCGGTGCCCGAAGCGCGTCCGTGAGTGCGAAGCTCGTGACTCTCGTCGAGAGGTTCTTCCCGTGGCATGTGGGCGGTCTTTCGCAGTGCTCGATGGGGCTCGTCGAGCGTGGCATGAAGAAAGACATGGCCAAGTTGGGCCACGTGGAGCGCGATGACGTCTCGCGCGATCAACTTGCCGGGCGCGCGACAGGGCTCGCCGACGCGCGTGCCGAGCGCTTCGTGCGAGTGGCGCTTCGGCGCGGCGGGATGTCTGCGTCTGCCGCGCACGAGCTCTTCCCGCGCAGGAAGTAGCGCCCCGCTCGATACGACCGAAGGCTGGCCCGACAAGCCCCGTCGGGGCTCGCCTGGGAGGCGCGTGCGTGCGGCGCCGACGGTCTCCTGCGCACGCTCGGGCGGCGCCGGAACCTTCGCCGATCTGCACCAGTTCGGCCACTCTACGTGCGCCGCGATCGATCCGCGCCTACCCATCAACTCGTGATGATTCAAGATCACGAACGCGAGTGGTCGCTCGTCTGCGCGCGGGAGTGCCTGTGCCCGCGCACCGTCGAGCGCTTCCGCAATGGGTTGCCCATCCGGCGCAGCTCTCTCGTGCGGATCCTCCGCGCCGTCGAGGCGCTCGGGCTCCAACGCATTCTCTCGGAGCAGGCAACCACCAGGGCGTCGGCGAAATAGCCAGCGGCCGCGCAGGTGACGCTGCGCGGTCCCTGACCATCGCCGGTGCCGATCACGGAGGGTGACGATGAATTGGCTCGACAGCGACGTCTGCCGTCGGACAGGGCGGCAGACATCGGTATCGTGTGCCCGCTGCGGTGCGGGCGCAAGCTCTGACGTCTCCGGAGGGTCGCGATGAGCGCGTCGGAGCACTCGCTGCTTCCGCAGCACGTGGCGTATCTCACCGCGCGCGCGGTGCCGTCTGCGCTCGCCATCGAGGCTGGGCTCATCTCGGTGGACGGCAGCACGGCGGCACACCTGCTCAATCGCACCCGCGCGCTCTCCTGCGGCGGACTGGCGATCCCCTACCCGGCTCACGACAAGGGCTACTGTCGCGTGCGGCTCGACGAGCCGCACGACGGCGCCAAGTTCCTCGCGCCCGCTGGACGTGAGGTCCCCATCTACTGCCCGCCGGTACGCAGTGTGGGAACGGACGAGCCTCTGGTCGTCGTCGAGGGACCGATCAAGGCGCTGGCGCTCGTAGCGCACGGGCTCAACGCCGTCGGCCTCGGCGGCACGGGGACGACGCTGGCGACGAAGGCCGCCCACCGGCGCCTGAACTCCTCGTGGGATCAGATCCCGCTCGACGGGCGGAAGGTGGTGATCGTCTTCGACGCGGGCCGTCGGATGAATCCCAACGTCGCCCGCGACGAAGCACGCCTCGCGATGGCGTTGGAGCATGCGGGCGCCGTCGTGAGCGTCACGGACCTCCCGCCGGCGCCTGGAGGCAAGGACTGGGGCCCCGATGACTTCCTCGGCGCGCGAGGGATCGAGGAGCTGCGCAAGGTGATCGACTCGGCGAGTCCTGCGGACCCGGCGGGACGGGCGGAGACTCTGGTCAACGCTGGGCGGGGCGAACACGTCGCCGCGCTGCTCGACGATCTGCCGTTCTGCATTGCGGTCGAGGAACGCGGCCCTGGGGCGGAGCGCAGAGCGTTCGAAACGCTGCGTCGCGCGGGGGTGCGCGTGAGGGACTGGGAAGCCTCTCTTCGCCGCGCGCGGCAGGCGCTTTCGAGCGCTGCGAAGACTTCGAACCGAGCGAGAGCGGGGCTCGGCGGGACCGTCTACGTGATCATCGACGATCATCTCTGTGTCCTGCACGAACGCGGTGAGCTTCCGCTGGTGGAGCCGCTCACGAACTTCACGGCGCAGATCCAGCGCGAGGTCGTGCTCGACGACGGGGCCGAAGAACGCCGCCGATTCTGCTTGAGCGGCAGGCTCTCCGGCGGCAAGGCACTCCCGGAGATCACCGTGGACGCGGCCGAGTTCGCGTCGGGGCACTGGCTGATCACGAAGTGGGGGGCCCGCGCGAACCTCAGCGCGCAGCCGGGCGCCGCCGCACACATGCGCGCCGCGATCCAGGAGCTGTCCCAGCCCACGCGCGAGCACGTGTTCGCGCACACCGGCGTGCGGGAGGTCGACGGGCGCCGAGTGTTCCTGCACGCTGGCGGTGCGATCGGAGGTGAGGGCGTCCAGACGCTGCTCGAAGGTCGCATCGGACAGTATCGGCTTCCGGCCCACGCGAAGGACCGGCGCGAGGCGCTCGAGACGTCGCTCCGGTTCCTCGATGTCGCGCCTCACACCGTGACCGTGCCGCTCCTCGCCGCATGCTATCGCGCGCCGACGTCATCGATCCTGCCCGTCGACTGCACGGTCTGGGTCGTCGGTCGCACGGGCTCGACCAAGTCCACGCTGGTCGCGCTGCTGCTGGGGCACGACGGCGACTTCGACCGTACGCGCCTCACCGCCAACTGGAACGACACCGCCGCGTCGATCGAGGACACGCTGTTCCGCGCCAAGGACGTCGTCGCGGTGATCGACGACTTCGCGCCGAAGGGCAGTGAGTCGTGGGATGCGCTGCGCGGCAAGGCCGAGACGGTGCTGCGATCGATCGGCAACCGGAGCTCGCGAGGGCGCATGCGTGCCGACCTCACGGCGCATGCGAGCCGTCCGCCGCGCGGTCTCGTCATCTCGACGGGCGAGGACCTGCCGACGGGCGAGTCGATTCACGCGCGGCTCGTGATCGTGCGGGTGATCCGCGACTCGATCGACCTCGAACTGCTGTCGGAACTCGAAGGTCAACGCGAGCGGCTCGCGCATGCCAAGGCGGCGTTCATCGAGTGGCTGCTCGCCAACTACGACAGCCTCGCGCCCTGGCTCCAGGAGCGCTTTCGGGCGAGGCGGTCGGAGCTGCGTGGGGCGGGGGGGCACATGCGCACGCCCGAGGCGCTCGCGCACCTCGCGCTCGGCATCGAACTGCTCGCCGCGTTCGCGGTCTCGCTCCGCGTGTTCGACTCCGTGCGCGCCGGCCGGTTCGTTCGCGAAGCCGTCGACGCTCTGCGCGAGCTCGGGGCCGTCGCGGAGCAGGAGATCGCCTGCGCCGACCCCGTACAACGCTTCCTCGAGGTGCTGCGCTCGCTCCGTACGCAGAACAGAATCGAGCTCCTGTGCGACCCTAACATTCCCCTCGGGAACGGCCCCGGAGTCGAGCAGCTCGGATGGCTGGACGTCGAGAAGAGGCTTGCCTACCTGCTGCCCAATCCGACGTATCGCGTGGTCATCGAGGAGCTGCGACGGTCGGGCGAATCGATGCCGATCTCGGCGCCGACGCTGTGGCAGCGTATGACCGAGAGCGGGCTGCTGGTGCCGGGCGATTCGGAACATCACACGCGAAAGGTTAGCGTCGGCGGAGGGCGCTCGAGGGTGCTGAGCGTGCACCTCTGGGTGCTCGATGAGAGCCAGTCGGACCGGGACGTCGGTTCCGGCGTGGGAGCGAGCATTCTCGCTCCCGAGATCGCACGCGGCGACCATCGCCAGGGATGCGGCTCGGCGGCGGCGCCTCCCGCGAGGAATCTCGATCTGGGGCCGAGCCTTGCGTCGGCGGAGGGGATCACGAGCGAGGCGGCCCGCGAGCCGGATGCAGCGGTGGGCACGACGGTCGGGATGTGCGTCGACGCGTCCGCGTCGACGGCCCGAGGGGTGGGTGTAGCGTCCAGCGGCGTATCGCACACGCACGACTGGCTGCCGCCCTTCGTCGGGCGGTCTTCGCGTCCGGCTCCGCGCGCGCACGCGGAGGCGCGATGGGTGCCCGACCCGCATCTCGTCGCGCATCTGCGACTCATCGATCGGGACGAAGCGCTGGCCGCCGCTGCCGAGGAACTTCGCGGCGCGGATGCGATCGCCCTCGACCTGCGGGCGGAGGGTTCGAATCCCCTCGTGGATCGGCCGCGACTCCTCGCCCTCAAGGCCCTCGGCGAGCCGGTGATCGTCGATCTGCAACGGATCGGGGACCTCGGCCCGCTCGGCGAGGTGCTCCGAGGAGCACTCGTGGTGGGACACGACCTTCGAGCGCCCCTCGCGTTCCTCGCGCACTGCTACGACATCGCTCCGAGCGCGGTGTGGGACACGGCGCTCGCCGCACGGCTCCACGACAGCGGCTTCCATGCGGAAGAGGGCGAACGGCGCTTCTCGTTCGCGGACCTCGTGCCGCGCGAGCTCGGCGAGGCCGTGGCGGGCGCTGCGCCCCCCGAGGACCTCTCGACGGAGCCTGCACGGGCCGCGCACGACGTCGGACTGCTTCTCCCGCTCCGCGAGCGTCTCGCGGCGAAGATCAACGAGGCTGGCCTCGCGAAGGCGTTGGCGCTGGAGTTCGATGTGCTGCCCGTCGTCGTCGCGATGGCGCTCGCGGGGGTCGTCGTCGCTCGCTCTCGGTGGGAGGCCCTCGTCGAGTCCCGTCGTGCACAGGCGACCGCACTCAGCGCGGAGGTCAAGGCCAAGCTCGGTGTCGAGAACCCGCGCTCGCCGGACGAGCTCCTCCACGCGCTGCATTCGGCGGGCGCGCAGGTCGACCACACGAACAAGGTCGCCCTCGCGCGGTACCGGGACGTGCCGGGCGTCAAGCAACTCATCGACTTCCGGAGGTGCGACGCCTTCGTGACGGGGCCGGGCCGTGGGGTCATCGACGCGCTCGCGCGCTCGCCCGATGGACGCGTGCGTGCGCGCGTCGATCAACTCGCCGCCCCCACGGGCCGCTTCGGGTGCTCCGCCCCCAACCTGCTCGGGCTGGAGAAGTCCCACGAGGTGCGCGACTGCATCGTGCCGTCGGAGGGCTGCGTGTTCGTCGTCGCGGACTATGCGGCGATCGAGCTCCGCGTGCTCGCCCACGTCACGCGCGATGAGCACCTCACGCGCGTCTTCCAAGAGCGTGGTGATCCGCACGCTCTCATGGCGAGTGCGATCACCGGGAAGCCTGTCGGCGACGTGACGAAGGCGGAGCGGCAGCGCGCGAAGGCCGTCAACTTCGGCTTCGCGTTCGGGATGGGGGTCGACACGTTCGTCGAGCGCGCACTCGCGGACTACGGCGTCACGGTATCGCCGTCCGACGCGCAGAGGTTCAAGAAGGTCTACGGGGACACCTACCCGGCCGTCGCGGCGTGGCAGGAGCGAATCCGCAAGGCGATGCCGGTGGAGGTGCGCAGCGCGAGCGGGCGACGGCGCCTCTTCGTCGACCACCAGGAGGGATACTGCGAGCGGCTCAACCTGCCGGTGCAGGGCACCGCCGCAGACGGCATCAAGCTCGCGATGGTGCTGCTGCACAAACGGCTGCGCCCTCCCCGCGCGCGCCTCGTGCTGTGCGTCCACGACGAGCTCGTCGTCGAGGCGCAGCGCGAACACGCTGTCGCCGTGCGAGACCTCGTCGAGGCGACGATGGTCGAGGGCATGGCGCACTACGTGACGACCGTGCCGATCGCGGTCGAGGCCGACATCCGCGCGACGTGGTCGGCGAGCTCGAGTGTCGTCGAGGGGAGCGCACCATGAGCGACTCCATCGACCTCGCCCTCCGCGCGCTCATCCGAGACGTCGTGCGCGAGGAGCTCCGGGCCCATGCGACGCGTCGGTCGGGCGCCGACGCACCTCCCACCTCGACGGCGACGGGCGACGTGGCGTACGTCTCGACGCGGCGGGCGGCGCAGATCGCCGACGTACACCCCGCGACGATCCGAGACTGGGTGCGTCGCGGACTTCTGCAAGAGCACCGTGCTGGCAGGGGGCTGCGCGTGCGATGCGCCGAGTTGCACGCGCTCATGGACCGCTTCAAGAAGGGCACCGGCGAGGTCGTCGACCTCGACGCGCGCGCCGACGAGATCCTCTCGAAGTCGAGGCGGCGCGCGACGCGCTCGGAGTAGGAGCCGCTCATGGGAAGCATCTACAAGCGCGGGTCGCGGCTCTGGTTCGGGTACGTCGACGCCACCGGCAAGCAACGCTGCGTGTCGTCGGGGTTCTCCGTCGGGGAGGAGACCCGCGCGAAGAAGCTGCTGGAGAAGATCGAGGCGAAGGTCGCGCGGGAACGCGCGGAGGGCGCGCGGCCCGATGGGCCGCTGACCGTGCGCACCTACGTGGCGCGCTGGATCGAGCAGCGGAAGCGTGAGGGCATCTGGTCGGTCGACGACGACGAGTCGCGCCTGCGGATCCACGCGGTGCCGGCCCTCGGCGACATGCTTCTGCGCGAGGTGCGCCCTCGCCACGTGCAGGAGTTCGTGCAGGGGCTCAAGGCCAAGGTGGGCACCGACAAGAAGCAGCTCGCGCCGCGAACCGTGCGGCACGTGTACGGCGCGCTCCATACGATGTTCGAGACCGCCGTCGCCGACGAGCTGATCGACGCCAACCCCTGCGTGCTCAAGCGGAGCGCGCTACCGAAGAAGGTCGACAAGAACCCCGCGTGGCGCTCGGGCGCGGTCTTCACGCGCGGAGAGGTGGAGCAGATGATCGCCGACGCGCGCGTCCCCGAGGACCGCCGCGTGGTGTACGCGCTCACGTTCCTCGCAGGCATGCGCTTCGGCGAGGCGGCCGCGCTGCGGTGGCACCACTACCAGAAGGACCTCGCGCCCCTCGGCAAGCTCGTGATCGCGCGCTCGTTCTGCACGAAGCGGCACGCGGAGAAGAGCGTGAAGTCCGAGCGCCCGCGCGAGATGCCCGTGCACCCGGAGCTCGCGCGCGTCCTCGCCGCGTGGCGTGACGGCGGCTGGCAGCGCCTCATGGGCCGCGAGCCCACCGAAGACGACCTCGTCGTGCCCTCGCGCGAGGGCCGCAACCGCAACGTCAACCACGCGCTCACGCGGTTCCACGAGGACCTCGCGCGCGTCGGCTTGCGCCGACGACGGCTGCACGACGCCCGTCGCACACTCATCTCGCTGGCCCGCGCGGACGGGGCGAGGGGGGACGTGCTCGAGTGGTGCACGCACTCGCCCAAGGGCGACATCGTGAACCTCTACTCGACGCTTCCATGGGCGGCGTTCTGCGCCGAAGTGGTGAAGTTCAACGTGACGTGGCGACCGGCGCCCACGCCCCCGGCGCTGCCCTCGGGGGCCGACGGGGCGGCATCCGCCGACCTCGTGCCTCCGACGGGGCCCGCGCCCGCCGAGGGCTCCCCCGAGCCCGTCGAGGCCGACCCCGAAGCCCCAAAAGACTTCGAGCCGTTACTACATCCTGTACTACAGGAGCGTAACGGCTCGAAATCACTGACGAAAATGAGCGGGGTGGACGGGACTCGAACGCGTCGACGAGTCGCGAGTTGTCGCGAAATGCCGTGAATTCAGGCAGTTCGAATGAGGCTCCCGGACAGAATCCGACTCCAAGTGGACGTTTGGCTACCGGTTTGGCTACCGCCGGGAGCCATTCGGAAGGGGGCGGGACGGTCACGTTCGATCGGCTGGAGCTCTGGCGAAAACTTCGTGAACTGAGGGCCGCAATTGAAGCGGGTGAGAGGGAGCGAGCGCTCACGGTCGTCGCGCGGCTGGACGAGCTTGTCGATGGAGCGCCGGAGCCGTAGTCTGGTGCGGAGTCCAGGCCGGGCGCGCAGTGGATGAGGAAGGGCGGGATTCGAACCCCACCAGCGGGCGCGAGCTGTCGCGAAACGCCCGGAAATGCGTGGGTGGCGAAGGGGCTCCCGGACAGGATTCGGCTCCCGACGGACGTTCTGCTACGGGTTCTGCTACGGCGGGAGCAGAACTCCAGGGGGAGGGAGTGGGGCTGCCGGAGGGGCTCCTGGAGGCGCTCAGGCGGCTCGACGCGGAGGTCGAGCGGGTGGGCGACGAGAGGCTCAGGGAGGCGATGGCGGACGTGTGGAGGCGGTGGGACGGAAGACCGTAAGCGCCCCGGACTCGCTGTCATGCTGAAGCGACCACGCCGAGGACCGGGCTTCTGCGAGTTGGTAGCGTCGAGCCCGTGAGGGCGAGGTGTGGGGAGCGGTCGGGCGCCTGCGGGCCGCAGCGTTGCGGGGACGCGCGCCCGCGCCACATCGGTCAGGCGTCGGGGGCGGGTGGCGTGTCGATGCCGCATTGCTCCTTGATGAAGGAGCGCGTCACGTCGAGCAGTCGGTCGTCCAAGGCGGGCACGAGGCTGGTGAAGCGGGCCCACATCTGATCGAGCGTCGCGCGGTCGGGCGCGCGGACGTAGATCGGCGCTGTCGGCTTCTTGCTGCGCGCGAAGGGCACCAGGCCCATCGACCGGCACACCGCGGCCAGCAGCGCTCGCGCGAAGCGGTCCTTCACGTCGTAGGAGTGCTCGACCTCGACGGCCGCTCCGCAGTGTTCGCAGTGGCCTGCGTCCGCGTGGGCATGGGGGGGTGCAGGCGAGCGGGGCGGGGTCGCAGCCATGCCCGTGGACTGCCACGCGCCGCGCTCCTCGACAAGGCTCACGCCGCGACGGGCGGGGCTTCGGCCGTCGCCGCCTCGCCGCGCGCGACGCGCAGCGGGTCGGCCAGCTCCCGCCAGGGCGCCGCCACTCAAATCGAACTGCACCCGAAACGCCTCCTGGACAAAATGGTTTGAGATGATTTACTATACGGAAAACCTATCATCCGCGAGGCTCTCATGGAAACGAGCGCCTCGGAAGAATGCGGCGTACCCCACTATTAGTCGGCGCCGAAATGACAGTACAGACAAAGAAATCCACAGATCTGCTATGCTCCAAATCTACTCAAGCCTGACCCGCACAAAGCAACCTTTTGTGCCCGTCGTGTCCGGCAAGGTAGGCATCTACCTCTGCGGGCCGACAGTCTATGCCCCGGCTCATATCGGGCACATGGTCGGACCGGTCATCTTCGACACCATCAAGCGCTACCTGGTTCATGCGGGCTACGATGTAACTTTGGTCGTCAATATTACTGACATCGATGATAAGCTTATCATTAAGGCGCGCGAGAGGGGAATAAGTATAACACAACTCGCCGAAGAGAATACGGCTGACTACCTACATAATCTCAAGGAAGTGGGGGTCAATCAAATCGACCATATGCCGACCGCAACCGGATGCATGGAAGACATCATCCGCTTCACCGAAGTGCTTATCGAACGCGGTATTGCCTATGAGAGCGACGGTGACGTCCTCTTCGATGTGTCCAAGGACCCTGGTTACGGCAGGCTCTCCCATCGTACGCTTGACGCGATGATGGGTGAGGGAGGCGTGGAGGCTAGCAAGAAACGAAACCCGGCCGATTTCGCGCTTTGGAAGCAGGCCAAAGAAGGCGAACCGGCGTGGGACAGTCCCTGGGGCCGCGGTCGACCTGGTTGGCATATCGAGTGCTCAGCAATGAGTCGACGTATCCTCGGCGAAACGTTTGACATTCACGGTGGCGGACTCGACCTGGTCTTTCCGCACCACGAAAACGAAATCGCCCAGAGCGAATGCTGCCATGATAAACCGATGGCCAAGTACTGGCTCCACAACGGGCTCTTGCAGACCAGCGAGCGGATTGGCAAGATCGGCGGGCGAGGAGGGCGCGAGGCATTGGACGGGCAGGCACCTCCGACGACTGAGGTCTCCACCTCAACCGGAAAGATGAGTCGTTCCAAGGGGGCGGGGGGACTGAAGGATTTGATCAAGAGGCAAGGCGGCGAGCGGGTCCGTTTTTTCCTGCTGCGGACCCACTACCGCTCAACGGTCATCTTCAGCGAAGAAGAAGTGGTGGAGGCAGGCCAAGGCCTCGACCAGTTCCATCGTTTCTTCGAGCGATTTCAGCGGATCGCAGGCACGAGTTTCTTCGATCTCCCAATCGTTTCGAGGCGTGCGGAAGGGGTAGTCGATACAGCGGGCGACCCGACACTGGCCGAAGTTGCGAAAGTTCGCGAGCGCTACTTGGCCAAAATGGACGACGATTTCAATACGGGTGGCGCTGTAAGCGAACTCTTCGAGTTGTTGCGAGTTCTCAACCGGTTTGTTGATGGCAGCGGCCTAGATGAGGCCACCACGCACAACCCGGAAAAAATTACTTCTCTGACGCGTGCAGCGATCACGCTTCGCGAACTTAGCGCAATCCTCGGTTTGTTCCTCATTTCTCCGAAGACCGCGACCATGGACGATAACTTGGTCGGAAGTCTGATGGAGCTGCTCATCGCCCTCCGTGCTGAGGCCCGGGTCAGAAAGGACTTCGCTACCAGTGACCGGATTCGCGATGGGCTTGCCTCGATCGGTATCATTCTCGAAGATCGCAAAGGCGACACCGGATGGCGCTCGAAATGAGGGAAATACTCGGCACTCGCGGCGCGATCTCCACTTGGCTCCGTCACGAAGTACGCCTGCGTGCATGAGCAAGCTGGACCTCGACGAAGCAGCTGCGGACTACGATTCGATCTCTACGCGCAATCAATCGAAGAGAACCATGGATGAAAGCAAACTGAAAGTCACTGCATTGGTCACTGCCAGGGGTACGAACACCTTGGCTAACAAACATCTAGTGAAAATCGACGGCAAGCCTCTCGTTTGGTACGCGTTACGCGTGGCAAAAAATTGCCCCAGCATTTCCAGTCACTATTTAAGCAGCGACGACGACAAGATATTGCAGGTGGGCAGGGAGGAGGGATACTCGGCTCTCAAACGACCGGACCAAATCTCGCTTCCAAGTTCGATGCATATCGATGCGATCACGCACGCATTGAAGGAGATCGCTGGGGATGAAGGCGGGCTGCCGGAGATCTTAGTCGTGTTGCTCGGCAATACAGTTTGCTTTAGACCGGAATGGATCGAGGAGAGCGTGATGTTGCTCCGAGATAACAAACATTTCTCTGCGGTCGTTCCGGTTTATCTCGAAAACGATCATCACCCCTACCGGGCAAAGTATATCGACCAACAGGGTTATCTGAAACCATATTTTGATTTCTCTAGCGCGAGTGTCTCTACTAATCGACAAGATCTGCCTTCTAACTATTTTCTTTGTCATAATTTCTGGGCACTTCGGGTCGAATCATCCGTTCGCAGCCCAGATGGACAGCCACCGTGGACATTCATGGGCAACCAGATCAAACCGCTCGTCGTTGAACGCGGCCCAGATGTCCATGAGGAGGGAGATGTTGCTCTCTGCGAACTCTGGGTCAAGCGCAACAAAGGGAGTATCACTTGAAAATCTTGTTTGCCTTGGATCCGTGGATTTACAGAGATACGGCGGGTGAACAGTTGTATACCGCTTCTAATATTTTTGCGCCAGCCATTAACTCGTTGCTGGGATTTGGTCACGATGTCCGGCTGCTCATTGGCGACGATATGACTGAACACCTGAGTTCACGCAAGATCAATGTAGCGTGCGCGGTGGCTGTGGTACCCCTCCAAAAACTCTACGATATCTATCCAAATCATTATAGCGCCCACCTGACCCAGCACGAAGGCCGGGACTCAAACGAGCAAATTAGCTCTTTTAGAAACCTCGTACGGTGTGCGCTTGGAGACTGGTGCCCCCAAGTAACTATCGTTTTCAGTACTCCGGTTGCTGTTTGGCAAAAGTGCCTACCAGATACATTGGCCCTTCAGTTTGAAAACGGACTCTTTTCACGCGCCCCGTATCCTCATCTCTGTCAACTCGACCCTTTTGGCTTCTTATCGCGTTCGTATCCATACCTCTTTCGAATGAATCTCCGTCGGACCAACCCTGGATCGACCGCCGTTGAGCGCCTGCGTCGACTAATGTGTTATTATGAGGAAAAATTTTCCGTCACCACAACCCATTCAACGACACCTGTTTGGTCGATCATCCAGGTCAAAAGACATTGCTAGTGCCGCTTTCATACAATGGAGTGGTTATCAACGATGCTGCGTCGAACTTCCGTAGTCAACTCGATTTCCTCCTGCATGTGCTCCATAGGGTGCCGCGAGAGGTGCTCGTCTTCTATACGAAGCACAGTTTGCAGGCCAGCGGCGGTATTCCAGAACCGACAGAGGCTTACCTGTTACGCCAGTTTCCAAATCTACGTCATCCCGAAGAGTTCGATCGCGTCGCCTTCTCCTCGCAGTGGCTCACACCTCTGGTCAGCGGTATCATTTCTCTGAATTCCACGGTAGCATACCAGGGTGCTCTCTTCGGGAAGAAGGTTTTCGCTCTTGGTGAATGTGAGATCAACACGGTGGCGACGGCCTCGGAGCTCAACGATGTCTCAGATATCCTCAACCGCGGCGACGTACACGACCGCGAAGCCTACAACGTCATCTATCATCTTCTGACGAGATACTGTTTTCCGCTTGTTAACTTCCTCGACCCCGCATGGCTGACCAAACGCTTGGAAAATCTGCTTCAGGCACAGCGCGAAGGTGGTTTCGATCAGGGATTTGACGGCCTTCCCCTGTTGGATGAGGAGGATCTCGTCTTCAAACGCCTTCTCGACGCGACTCCGGGGGTTCAAGAAGGTTACCAGGTACGAATCAGAGCCCAGAAAGAGAGCTGAATCATGAAGGTCTTCTTCGCAAATTTGAATCCCTGCAACACTCGTAATTCCAACATCCGCCAGTATATGGATTTTGTGGAGAGTTCCGGTCACGAGATTGTGGCCGACCGCGCCCTGGCTGAGCTCATCATCGTCTGGGGGTGCGAGTTTCGCGCGGACTGGCGTGATTTTTCCTTTTCTGTGACACGTGAGTTGAGTGACGCGAGTGAGGCGAGGGTTGTCTATATTGGGTGCACTTTTAGCGAGGATTTTGCCTCGAGAATTACGACAGAATTGGGCATTGAAGTCGTGCCTTGGCGGGATAAGAGTGAGAAATTTGAAGCGGTTTTTTCGGAGAAGCGCCTGAAGGTGAAGGAACTGTTGTCATGTTGCATTCTCCTGTACAAAGCGCGCCAGACCTGCCCCGGCCCGGTCGGGCGGCGCTGCCACCGGCAGCGCCGACTTGACGAGGCGCTGCCACAGAT
>JBDHVF010000006.1:0-30790 GCA_039809605.1 Polyangiales bacterium
GAGGCCGGGCCCGCGCGGCAGCCGCAGCCGCCGTCGGGCTCGGCCGCGAGGCCGCCGTCGATCGAGGGGTCGCCCCCGTCGTCGGAGCCGCCGTCCCACAGGGGGTCGGGGTTCATCATCCCGCCGTCGGGCTCGGGCATCGTCGTCGTGTCGGTGTCGCACGCGTCGCCCACGCCGTCCATGTCGCGGTCGACCTGGTCGGGGTCGGCCACGAGCGGGCAGTCGTCCATGGCGTCGGGCACCGCGTCGCCGTCGTCGTCGTCGTCGCAGGCGTCGCCGATGCCGTCGCGGTCGGCGTCGGCCTGGTCGCGGTTGGGCGCGTCGCGGCAGTCGTCGGTCGCGTCGGGCGCGCCGTCGCCGTCGTCGTCGTCGTCGCACGCGTCGCCCTGGCCGTCGCGGTCGGCGTCGGCCTGGTCGCGGTTGGCGACGCGCGGGCAGTTGTCGGTCGCGTCGGCGATCATGTCGCCGTCGCCGTCGTCGCACGCGTCGCCGCGTCCGTCGCGGTCCATGTCGGCCTGCGTGGGGTTGGGCACGTTCGGGCAGTTGTCGCGCGCGTCGGCCACGCCGTCGCCGTCGTCGTCGGAGTCGCACGCGTCGCCCATGCCGTCGTGGTTGCGGTCGGCCTGGTCGCGGTTCGAAACGCGCGGGCAGTTGTCCATGGCGTCGGGCACCGCGTCGCCGTCGTCGTCGGAGTCGCACGCGTCGCCCTGCGCGTCGCGGTCGAGGTTGGCCTGGTCGCGGTTCGACGCGCGCGGGCAGTTGTCGCACGCGTCGCCGAGGCCGTCGTGGTCGGTGTCGGTCTGCGCGCGGTTGTCGCCGCGGGGGCAGTTGTCGCACGCGTCGCCGACGCCGTCGCGGTCGGTGTCTGTCTGCGAGCGGTTGTCGTCGCGGGGGCAGTTGTCGCACGCGTCGCCGCGGCCGTCGCGGTCGGCGTCGGACTGCGAGCGGTTGTCGTCGCGGGGGCAGTTGTCGCGGTCGTCGGCCACGCCGTCGCCGTCGGTGTCGAGCGCGCAGCCGCCGCGCGAGAAGCCGCCCGCGGGCGAGCGCGCGAGGCGGCTCGCGGTGGCGGGGCCGTACGAGCCGTCTTCGGCGAGGCGGTCGTCGGGGTGGTTGATGTTCCACAGGCGTTGAAAGGCGCGCACCGAGTCGGCGCGGCGGTCGCCGCCGGGGCAGTCGAAGTGCACCGGGTCGCTGCCGGGGTACGGGTGCGAGCAGCCCGCGCGGGCCATGGCCCCGACGGCCGACGACCAGTTCGAGAGGTCGACGGCGCGGCCGGTCTCGTGGTTCGACTGGCCGGGCCTCGCCGCGAGGCCGCACGCGCCCGAGTAGTAGAGCACGTACTGGTCCGCGAGCGTGCGGAACATCGAGTTGACCTGGAGGTTGAGCGAGCGCGAGGCCGACCACAGCGCGTCGCGCGCGCTCGACGACATGAGGGGGTAGATGCGCGACGAGGTGAGCGAGACGTTCGAGTGCGGCGTGACGCGCGCGAACGCGCCGGGGTACATGCAGAGCTGCGTCGAGACGAGCTGCGACGACAGCCCCACCACGCCCGCGGTGCTGCACTGCCGCCGCGCCGCCACCGACGAGACGGTCTGCGCGCGCGCCATCGGCGCCGCCGCCATGAGTGACAGCACGATCGCACGAACCGTCCGCCGCGGTCTCATGGCGGGCGACTCTACACCCGCGCGGGGTTACAGCCCGAGGGCCCCCTCGAGCGACTCGATCATCTTGACCCTCCAGCGGGTGACGGGCGACGAGCCGTCGAGCAGCGCCTCGGTCTCGCGCAGCACCTCGTCGAGCCCGAAGCGGAACACCGCCGGGTCGCCCGTGGCGACGCCGCCCGGCACCGGGGGCATCCACGCCATCATCTGGTCGGTGACGCCCGAGAGCGCGGCGTCGACGGCGGCGTACGCGAGGCGCCCCGCGATCATGCGGTCTTGATAGGTGGGGCGGCCGCCGCGCACCAGGTGGCCGAGCACCGTCGCGCGGATCTCGACGCCGGGCAGCGCGCCCGAGAGCCGCTCCTCGACGCGGCGGACGAGGCGCGTGCACGGCACCTCGACGCCCTCGGCCTTCACGATGAGCACGCGGCGGCGGTCGCGGTCGAGCGCGAAGCTCCGGCGGATCATCTCGGCCACCGCGGCGACGATCTCGTCTTCGCCGCGGCCGAGCTCGCGCAGGAGCACGCCGTCGGCGCCCGCGGCCACGGCGCTCGCCATGGCGAGGTAGCCCGACTGGCGGCCCATCACCTCGACGACGAACGCCCGGCAGTGCGAGCGCGCCGTGTCGCCGATGCGGTCGCAGCTCTCGACGATGGTGTTGAGCGCGGTGTCGACGCCGAGCGCGGTCGACGTGCACCCGATGTCGTTGTCGATCGACGCGGGGACGCCCACCACGGGCGTCGCGCACTCGCCCGCGAGCAGGTGCGCGCCCGTGAGCGAGCCGTTGCCGCCGATGACCACGAGGCCGTCGAGGGCGCGCAGCCGGTCGGCCGCGGCGGCGCGGTGCTCGGCCTCGCGGAAGCGCCCGCAGCGGGCCGTGCCGAGGAGCGTGCCGCCCTCGTTGCCGAAGAGGTCGACGTCGCGGCACGCCGCGAGGCCGCCGGGCGCGTGGGGCGAGGCGACCGTGAGCTCGCGCACCGCGCCGTCGATGAGGCCGTCGTAGCCGTCGAGCACGCCCAGCACGCGCACCCCCCGGGCGGCGGCGACCTTCACGATCGACCGGATGGCCGCGTTCATGCCCGGTGAGTCCCCGCCCGACGTGAGCACCGCGAGCGTCGCCATGGTGAAATACCTCCGGGGCCGATCGTACAGCGAAGGCGCTTCGGGCTCGCAAGATCCGTTCGACGATCGCCCCGACCCGATTACACTACCGCCCGCCGCCGCCATGCAGGAACGCCCGCTCGACCCCTCGCTCAAGCTGCTCCTCGACGCGCTCGCGCTCGCGCCCGCCAACACCCCGCTGCGCATGCACGTGGCGTCGACGATGGAGAAGCAAGGCCACCACGCGGGCGCGCTCCCGCACTACGACCAGCTCACGGGCGACGCCGCGCACGGCGTCGACGCGCTGCTCGGCGCGGCCCGCTGCGCCCTCGCGCTGCACGACGCCGACGGCGCGTTCGAGCGCGTGAACCGCCTGCTCGCGCGCGTGCCCGACCACGCCGTGGGCTTGCTCCTCAGGGCGCGGGTGCGCGAGAAGCGCCGCGAGCACCGCGAGGCCAAGGTCGACTACGAGCGCGCCGTGAGCCTCGACCCGGCCCTCGTCGACACCAACTTCTGGGACGCCCTGCTCCCCCAGGCGCGCGCCGAGGAGCCCGAGGCGCCCGAGGCCCCGAAGGGGGAGGGCGACGTCATCACCTTCGCCGACGTGGGCGGCCTCGACGAGCTCAAGGAGCGGGTGCGGATGAAGATCATCCACCCCTTCAAGAACCCCGAGCTCTTCAAGGCCTTCAAGAAGAAGACGGGCGGGGGGATCCTTCTCTACGGGCCGCCGGGCTGCGGCAAGACCTTCCTCGCGCGGGCCATCGCGGGCGAGTGCGGCGCGCACTTCAACGCCGTCGGGCTCCACGAGGTGCTCGACATGTGGATCGGCAACTCGGAGCAGAAGCTCCACGCGGTCTTCGACGAGGCGCGGCGCAAGTCTCCGAGCGTGCTCTTCTTCGACGAGGTCGACGCGCTCGGGCTCCAGCGCGCCAAGCTCGTGACGGGCGCGATGCGCGGGGTGATCACGCAGTTCCTCGCCGAGCTCGACGGGTTCCAGGGCCGCAACGAGCGCGTGCTCGTGATCGGCGCGACCAACACCCCGTGGGACCTCGACCCCGCGTTCCGCCGCCCGGGCCGCTTCGACCAGGTGCTCTTCGTGCCGCCGCCCGACACGCCCGCGCGCGCGCAGATCCTCAAGCTCAAGCTCACGGGCCGCCCGCAGGCCGCGATCGACGTCGACCGCGTCGCGGGCCAGACCGAGGGCTGGAGCGGCGCCGACCTCGAGCACCTCGTCGAGAGCGCCGCCGAGCTCGCCCTCGCGAAGAGCCTCGCGAAGGGCGCCGTCGAGCCCATCACCGCCGCGCAGCTCGACCAGGCCCGCGCGAAGCTCCGGCCCACCACGCGCGAGTGGTTCACCACGGCGCGCAACTACGCGCAGTACGCCAACGAGGCGGGCCAGTACGACGACATCATCGAGTACATGCGCCGCCACAAGCTCGACAAGTGACATGGACCCGCGCGAGGCCGCCCTGCACCACCGCAAGCGCGCGCAGGCCGCGCTCGACATCGGGCGCTACGCCCAGGCCGAGCGCGAGGCGCGCACCTCGCTCCAGTACAACCCCGGCGACGACGAGACCTTCGTGCTGCTCTCTCGCGCCCTGCTCGGCAGCGGCGCGTACGAGCGGGCCCACGACGCCGTCGAGCAGGCCATTCGCCTCGCGCCGCGGCGGGGCTACTGCCACTACCTCTCGGGCTACGCGCTCCAGTGCATGGGGCGTTACGTCGAGGCGCTCGATGCCCTCGCGCAGGCCGTGACGCTCGAGCCCGGCTTCGCGCGCTACCACGCCCGCCTCGCCCTCTCGTACGCGGAGACGAAGCGCACCGCCGAGGCCGTGGCCGAGTGCGAGAGGGCCCTCGAGATGGCGCCGCGCGACGGCGTGGTGCTCGAGGGCGTCGCGCGGGTGATGGGCGCCGTGGGCCAGCTCGCGCGCGCCGAGGAGATCGCCCGCGAGCTCGTGAAGCTCGAGCCCGAGAACGCCGCGGCCTTCGGGCGCCTCGCGTGGGTGCTCGCCGAGCGCCGCGCGTACGACGAGGCCGCCGTGATGGCGCGCGAGTCGATCAGGCTCGACCCGAACAACTACGCCGCGTGGGCCAACCTCGGCTACGCCACCATGGAGCGCAACGAGCTCCCCGAGGCCGAGCGGGCCACGCGCGAGGCGCTGCGCCTGCGACCCGGTCTCCAGAGCGCGACGACCAACCTCGTGGCGATTCTTCGACGGCGCAGGGCCCACGACGAGGCCGCGCGGCTGCTGGCCGAGTCGTGCGCGCGCGACCCGGCGAACAGGTCGTTCCGCGAGCAGCTCGACGAGGTGCGCGCGCTCCTCGCGCAAGAGGCCACGCTGCGCTGGAGCGACCGCGCCGTGCTCACCGTGGTGGTGATGATCGTCGCGGTGCCGGTGGGCGTGGCCTTCCCCGAGGCGGCGCTCGCCGTGGCGCTCGTGGCCTTCGCGCTCGCGTGGATCCTCTGGAAGCTCAAGTGACGTGCACGCGCCGCGGCTCCTCACTACGCCCGCGGCCCCCTGTGCCCACGGGCGAGCGTAAGCTCGCCTCGGGCAACGCCACGGCCGTCTGCGCGCGCCAGCTCTCGCGCGCTGGCGGCCGTCTGGGAGCGCGTGGCGAGCTTACGCTCGCCCGTGGGCACAGGGGGCCGCGGGCCCGAGGGGATCGACCTCGACGGCGTCGCCCTCGCGCATGGCGGCCGCGAGAGTACCCGATACCCCTCGTTCGAACGCGTTCCGGGGCGCCCGGATCGCGCCCCGCCGCTCGCGCGGCACGGTCCAGGCGCGTACTGGCGACGTCGCGAGCTCTCTCCCGCGACGTACCAGACGCCCTGGTCCTCTGGCCTACTGCGGGATCGCCCACACGCCCGAGCGCTCGCCCACCAGCTCCGGCGGCGGCGCCGCGACGCCGCGCACGGTGACGCCCGCGCGGCTCGCGAGCAGGTGATCGCCGAGCCGCAGCCCGAGCGCCACGATCGTGAGCGACGGGTTCACGCTGCCCGACTCGGGGAAGGTCGACGCGTCGCACACGTAGAGGTTCGCCACGCCGAAGACCTTGAGGTCGCGGTCGACCACGCCGCGCGACGGGTGGTCGGCCATGCGCGCCGTGCCCATGTGGTGCGCGGCCGACGCGGCGGCCTTGAGCCATTTGCGCGGGTCGTCGTGCTGCGCGATCGCGTAGCGCCCGCCGCGCAGGCCCCGCTCGACGAGCAGCGCCGCGAACGCTTCGAACGCGCGCTGGTCGGCGTCGCCGAGGCGCCAGTCGACGCGCGCGATGGGGTAGCCGTGGCGGTCGCGCACGCGGTCCGAGAGGCCCACGCGGCTCTCGGGGTTGGGGAGCTGCTCGGTCATCACGAAGAGGTCGCCGTAGCGGTAGACGGGCTCGACGCCGAGGCGGCTCGCGAGGATGCGCTGCACGATGTCGCGGTGGCTCACGATGGCCTTGAGCTGCCGCAGCGTGAGGTCGCGCTTGCGGCGCACGCCGAGCAGCGAGTGGAGCGTGCGGTCGTCGACGCGCGCCGCGCTCAGGCTCGGGCGCACCCACACGCCGTGGTTGGGCAGCGCGTGCTCGCGCTGCTGCGCGCGCGGCACCGTCACGCCCGCCAGCAGCCGCGTGTGCGCGTCGAGGGCCAGGCCCGCGTAGAGCGGCGCGCGCGCGCGGCCGCCGAAGTCGAGCTTGCCGAAGTGGCCCGCGGGGTGGTCCATGAGAAAGCGCCCCACGAGGCCGTGCTGGTTGCCCACGCCCTCGCGCGCGCGGCGGCGAGAGTTGAGCAGCAGCCGCGGCGTCTCGAGCGCGCCCGCGCACACCACGAAGACCTGCGCCCTCACCGTGAGCGTCGCCGCGCCCGCGCCCACGACCAGCGCCTCGACCGAGCCTCCGCTCTCGCGCACCAGGAGCTCGAGCGCCGGCGCGTTCACGAGGCATCGGAGACGTCCCTCGCGCGTCATCGCGAGCAGCGCGTCCTTGTGGCGGAGCGGGCGCTCGCGAAACTGAAAGAGCTTGTGCTCCAGCACGCCGCGGTCGAAGCCGATGTCGTCGAGCCGCGCGCGCACCGCGTCGTCGAGGTGGCCGGCGTCGAAGTGACGCGCGCCCGCGACGCCCAGCAACACCGCCGCCTCGTCGTAGTAGCGCTCCATCTCCGCGCGGCGGATGGGCCAGCCCGCGGTGCCGAGCCACGGCCGCGGTTCGAAGTCCTCGTGGCCGAACGGGGCGCAGATGCCGTGCCACAGGTTGCTCGTGCCCCCGAGCTCGATCGCGCGCGTGCGCGGCAGCCCGAAGGGGCGCCCCGCGTGCTCGGCCATCACCGCGGCGCCGCCCGCGCGCTCGTCGACGCCGCCGGCCTCGACGAGCAGCACGTCGCGGCCGCCCGCGGCGAGCTTCTGCGCCACGGTCGCGCCGCCCATGCCCGACCCCACGACGCAGACCTCGGCGCGCAGCGGCGCCCATGAACGAAGCGTGGCGGCGTCCAACAACATCGCTGGCTCCTCGGGTAGAAGGACCGCGCGTCGAACCGGCGTGACCCACACGCCGTCGACCTCGGCGCCGACCATCATGCGCGCCGAACGCGCTTCGCCCAAGGCGTCTCGCGCGGCTTTCGTGCGCCTCACGCGACGATTTCCTCCGCGCGTCGGCGAGGCTGTTTCTACGGGCGGGGGCGGCGCACGGGCGCCGAAATCGATCGTTCGTCGGGCGGGCGATGCGCGGCTGCGAAGCCGGCGCGGGGGCGTTCGAACGATCCGTCAGGCGCGACGGTGTATCGCTCAGTGCGCGGCGCCGCGGGGCTGGGGCCGCGCGTTCCAGACGCGCAGGGCGAGCACGAAGCCGATGATCGCCGCGGGCAGGATCGCCGCGGGCCACGTCCACCAGTTGGCGACGTCGTGGGCGGCCTCGCGCCGCGGGAGCACCCTGCCGAGCACCTTCGCCTCGAGCGACACGCCGAGGTACACGAAGCCGTCGATGAGCCCCACGGCGATGCCCGTGTTCTTCTTGCCGCCGAAGTCCATGCTGGCGGTGCCCGAGAGCATGCCGTGCACGCCGATGATGGCGAGCGACATCAGCACCACCACCCACCCGATGAGCGGCGTCGAGAGCGTCACGAACATCAGCAGCGCCCCGGCGATCATCACGCCGTAGAGCACGGCCGACACGGGCCCGCGGCGCGACCCGAACACCCGGTCGGAGATGACCCCCGCGACGATGCCCCCCGTGATGCCCGCGACGCAGTTGAGCATGCCCCAGTGGTCGTGCACGAAATCGCTCGCGAGGGTCTGCCCCGCGGCCTCGGCCGCGCGACGGGCGGCCTCGGTCGGCACGCGCCCCAGGTCCCGCGCGAAGGGCTTGTAGTACTGAAGGATCGAGTTGCGGAGGTAGCCGCTGCAGAACTCGATGAGGGCGATGGTGAGGATCGCGGGGTTGCGCAGCATGCGCCGCGCGACCTCGAGCACCGACGCGCGGCCGTCGTCGTGCGAGGTGGCGTCGCCGAGGTCGAAGTCGGCGTGGCCCGCCTGGCCGGGCGTGTCCTTCACCAGCGCGGCGTCGGCCGCGGCGAAGACCATCAAGATCGCCGCGGGCACGTAGAACACCCACTGGATCGGCGCGCTCTCGGCGATGAGCTTGCACCAGTCGAACGCGAAGTAGAGCCCGAGCGAGATCAGCACGCCGAAGATGCCGCCGAAGGTGCCGCGCTCGCGCAGGTGGAACCACGCCGAGTTGACCTTCACGATCGACACGGCCCCGAAGCTCTGGAAGTACATGTTCGCGGCGTAGAGCACGCTGAACAGCGTGACGAGCTCGGGGTGGCCGTCGCGCGCGGGCGCCACGCCCGTGACCATCGCCCCCATCGCCACGTTCGAGAGCGCGGCCCCGAGCGCCGCGGCGAGGATCGTCGCCCTGCCGCCGAAGCGGTCGGTGAGCGGGCCGTTGATCACGAACGACACGCCGTAGACGAGCGTGCCCGCGGCGTAGATGTCCGAGAACTGCGCCTTGTCGAACACCGGCCCGATGGTCGCGTTGAGGTTGTACCGCGCCATGTAGAGGAAGGCGTAGGTCAGGCCCACGGGCAGCCAGTTCTGCACGCGCCGCCGCACGTACGCCGGCGAGTGGCCGAGGTCGGCCTTCGGCAGGCGAGAGAGCACCGCCGCGATCACGGCGAGCAACACGAGGATCGGGATCAGTTCGCGGAGCCAGGCAGGCATAGGATCACCCGCGCGGAGCATCGCACGCCCACCGCGCCGCGCGGTAGGTGCCTCGTTCACCGTTCCTTTGGCCCCCCGCGCGAATGCCTGTACCTTCGCGCGCGTGACCGAGCACCCCCTGACGCGCATCCTCGACGCGGTCGAGCGCCTCCGCGCCGAGCGCCCCGTGGTCATCTTCGACCTCGACGGCACCCTCTACGACAACCGCCCCCGCACCGTCCGCATCCTCCACGCCTTCGCCGCGAGCCTCGAGCACGCCCACGCCGCCGACGCCGCGATCATCCGCGCGCTCGGCCCCGACGACCTGTCGTACCTGCTCGACGACACGCTCCTGCCGCGAGGGGTGTCGCCCTCGGTCGTCGCGCGCGCGAAGCGCCAGTGGCTCTCGAAGTTCTTCACCGACGCCGCGTGCGCCGACGACGTGCCCGTGCGCGGCGCCGTGGCCTTCGCCCGAGCGTGCTACGACCGCGGCGCCACCGTGGTGTACCTCACGGGCAGGGACATCCCCGGCATGCTCGTGGGCACCGTGCGCACCCTGCGCGACGACGGCTTTCCCATCGGGCTGCCGCGCGCCGAGCTGGTCTTCAAGCCCACCTTCGAAGAGAACGACCACGCGTTCAAGGTCCGCATGCTCGACGCCATGGACGAACTCGGCCGCGTCGTCGCCACCTTCGAGAACGAGCCGGGCAACTGCAACATGTTCCACCGCCGCTGGCCCGACGCGCTCGCCGTGCTCGTCACCACGCAGCACGCGCCCGGCGCGCCGCCCCTCGACGACGCCTGCGTCTCGATCCCCAACTTCGACCACGCGTAGGGGCCCCATGAGCGCGCAGGGCGGCGGCGTCCGCATCGAGAGGCTCCGCAAGGTGTGGCCCGACGGCTCCGTGGGCCTCGACGACGTCGACCTCGAGATCCCCGGCGGGCAGTTCGTGGCCATCCTCGGGCGCTCGGGCGCGGGCAAGAGCACGCTCCTGCGCACCGCCGCGCGGCTCCTCGAACCCACCGCGGGCAGGGTCTTCGTCGGCGGCGTCGAGGTCACGGCCGCGCGCGGCGCCGAGCTCTACCGCGCCCGCTCGCGCGTGGGCTTCGTCTTTCAGCAGTTCAACCTCGTGCGGTCGTACACCGCCCTCGACAACGTGCTCGTCGCGCGCGTCAGCCACGTCTCGTGGCTCCGCGGCCTCATGGGCCTGTGGACGCCCCACGACCGCGAGCTCGCCCGCCGCTGCCTCGACGAGGTCGGCCTCGGCGACAAGGTCGGCGCCCTCGCCCGCGAGCTCTCGGGCGGCCAGCAGCAGCGCGTCGCCGTCGCGCGCGCCTTCGCGCAGGAGCCCGGCGCCCTCTTCGCCGACGAGCCCACGGCCTCGCTCGACCCGCACCTGGCCGCCGTGGTGCTCGAGCTCCTCAAGGGCTACGGCCAGCGCCACGGCGTGCCCGTGCTGGTGAACGTGCACACCCTCGAGCACGCGCGGCGGTACGCCGACCGCGTCATCGGCATGCAGCGCGGCCGCGTCGTGCACGACGCTCCCGCGTCGGCGCTCACCGACGACGTCGTCGCGAAGATCTACGGCGCCCCCGCGCGCGAGGAGGCCGCGTGACGCGTCGCGCGCTCGCGCTGCTGGTCTGTCTCGTCGCGCTCGCGTGGGCCGCGCCCGCGCGCGCGCAGCAGCCCGAGCCCATCCCCGACGAGGTGGTGCTCGGCTTCAACCCCGCGGAGAACGCCCAGACGCTCCAGCGCTCGGCCGACGAGCTCGCGCGCGCGCTCTCGGAGCGCATCCACCTGCCGGTGCGCGCCAGCGTCACCCTCGACTACACCACGCTCGTCGAGTCGATGCGCTCGGGCCACGTGCACGTGGGCTGGCTCACCCCGTCGCCCCTCGTGCTCGCCGAGCGCCTCTTCGGCGTGCGCGTGCTGCTCACGCAGGTGCGCCGCGGACAGGCCACCTACTACTCGGCCTTCGTCGTGCGCGACGACTCGCGCTTCCATTCGCTCGACGACCTGCGCGGAGCCTCCATCGCGTGGGTCGACCCCACCAGCACCAGCGGCTACGTGATCCCGCGGTACATGGTGATCCAGCGGGGCCACGACCCGTCGACCTTCTTCTCGCGGCAGGTGTTCGCCGGCCAGCACGACGCCGCCGTGATCGCCGTGCAGCGGGGCCAGGTCGACGCCGCCGCCGTGTGGGCCGACCCCCCCGACGAGCGCACCGGCGCGTGGACCCGCTACCTCGCCCACCGCCCGGGCCCCCGCCTGCGCCCCGTCGCGTACTCGCCGCCCGTGCCGAGCGACGCCATCGCCACCACCGAGGAGTTCGCGCGCGCCCACCCCCTCCTCGTGCGCAACATCACCGCCGCGCTCGTGGCGATCGGGCAGAGCGACGAGGGCAAGCAGATCCTCCGCAGGCTCAACAGCACCGACGGCTTCGTGCCCACGAACACCGCCGCGTACGACATCGTGCGAAGGGCCTTTCGCGCGACGCGCGACGAGCGCTCGCGGGCGCACGCGGGCCGCTTCGAGCACCCCGAGCACGTGGCGGTCTTCGGCGCGCTGCTCGCGCTCGCGGCCGCGCTGGCGCTCGGCGCGCTGCGGCGCTTCCCGCGCGCGCAGCGGTGGGCGGCGTGGGGCGCGTTCGCGGCGTCGCTCGCGTGGGGCGCCGAGGCCGCGAGGCTGCCGCCCGGCGACTTCCTGCGCGGCTGGCGCTACATCGGGATCTTTCTGCGCGGGATGTTCCCCCCCGACGCGGGCGTCACGTCGGAGGTGCTCGAGGCCACGGTGCTCACGATCCGCCTCGCGCTGGTGGGCACCGCCGCGGGCGTGCCCTTCGCGCTGGCCCTCGGCCTGCTCGCGGCCGAGAACGTCAACCCCGTCGGGTGGCTGCGCCGCGCCGCGCGCTTCGCCGCCAACCTCAACCGCTCCATCGACCTGCTCATCGTGGGCCTGATCCTCGTGAGCGCGTACGGGCCCGGCGCCTTCCCCGGCGTCGGGGCGCTGGCGATCCACACCGTGGGCTCGCTCGGCAAGCAGTTCTACGAGACGCTCGAGACCATGGACCCGGGGCCCGTCGAGGCCATGTGGAGCGTCGGGGCCACGCGGCTCCAGGCGATCCGCTGGGGGATCTGGCCGCAGTTCACGCCGCACTTCGTGTCGCAGTCGCTCTTTCGCTTCGAGCTCAACGTGCGCGGCGCCGTGGTGCTCGGCCTCGTGGGCGCGCAGGGCGTGGGGTTCCTCTTGCAGACGTACATGCGCGGCGCCGAGTACGCGAAGGTCACCGTGGTGATCCTCGCGATCGTGGTGCTGGTGATGGGCCTCGACGCGGTGTCGTCGCGCCTGCGCCGCGACGCGCGGTGAGGGCCCTCAATCCGCGCAGGGCGCGCTGCGCAGCCGCGGGTTGATGACCGCCGGCGCGCGGCGCCGCAGGAGCGCCATGTGCTCATCGCGGTACACCACCACGACGCCGTCGTGGAGCCGCGCGAGGTCGCCCGGCGCGCCCGCGACCCACACCTCGCCGTGGCGCGCGGCCTCGACGAGGAGGTTGTAGTCGCCGACCTCGGCGGGCTTCCACCGCACGAAGCGCCGCGGGTCGAGGCCCGACATCACCTCGACGCGCGCGTTGTCGGCGAACACCGGCGCGCCCGGCCGGGCCTGCGCGCGCAGCGTGTCGGCCACGCGGCGCTCGGAGACGAACGCCTCGCGCGCGTGCTCGTGGAGCTGCCCCGCGCGCTTGAGCGTGCGCGCCTTCGCGAAGCGCGCCCCCACGAGCGCCAGCGCCGCGGCCACGGCGACGCGCGCGAGGTCGTGACGCGCGGGCCAGAGCCGCGACGCGAGGGCCGCGACGGGCAGCGCCACGCCCGCGGCGAACATCGTCGCGTACGCGGGGATCACCGCCGTGAAGTGCCGCTCGAGCCCGAGGTTGCTGCGCGCGACCCACACGAGCGTCACCACCGCGAGCAGCGCCGCCGAGGTGAGCGCGAGGGGCCGCGGACCGCGCCACGCGAGCCACGGCGCGCCCGGCAGCGCGAGCCAGAGCCACTCGCGCACCGAGAGGAAGGGAACGATCACCGGGTACCAGAGCCACGGGTGCTCGGTCTTCGGCAGCGCCCGCTCGGCGTAGCGGAACTCGCGCCACGCGCCCGCCACGTACGCGCCGTTCTCGCGCAGGAACCAGAGCCACGCGCCGGTGCTCCAGCGGTGCAGCGCGACCCACGCGGCCACCGCGAGGCCCGGCGCGACCCACGCGACCGCGGCCCTCGCCGTGCGCTCGCCGCGCCACCACATCGCCAGGAACACCGGCAGCACGGGCCACGCCTCGTAGCGGAGCATCGCCGCGAGCGAGAGCGCCGCGCCCGTGAGCGCGTACCTCCGCCACTGCCACGCCGCCGCGGCCGAGAGCACCAGGAGTTGAAACAGCGCCTCGGGCTCGGCCGACGCGCCCGCCGAGAGGTTCTGCGGCCAGAGCGCGTGCGCGGCGCCCGCGGCCCACGGGATCACCTCCTCGGCGCGCGCGATCCAGGGCGTCGGCGACGGGCGCGCCGCGAGGTGCGAGCGCAGCGCGGCGGTGAGCACGAAGCTCGAGAGCGCCGCGCACGCGACGCTCACGTAGCGCACCGCGGTGATGCCCCCGCCCAGGCGGTAGACCGCGAAGTCCACCGCGTGCCAGAGCGGGAGCCACACCCAGTGCACGCGCAGGTCGCGCCACCGCGTGACGAGCTTGTGGGCGATCTGAAAGTGCGAGTACGCGTCGATGTCGGGGTCGGGGCCCGCGGCGATGACCCCGAGGCGCACCCAGGTGGCCCACGCCACGACGAGCGCGAGCAGGGCCCAGCCCGCGTGGCGCCGGAGCGCGGTCACGTCACACGTCGATGTGACGGAGCTTCATCTGCACGTCGCTCGACCAGTGGTTGGCGAACGCGCGCACGCAGGTCGAGAGGTAGCGGTCGTAGTCGTCGAAGACCTGGTCGCCCCACTTCGCGCGAATGGCCGTCTCGTGCATGCGCATGCGGCGCAGCCACTCGGCCGTCGTGCGGCCGTAGTGCGTGCGGCGGGTCTTGAGCTCGACGATCTCCCAGTACGGGTTCACGGCGGCCACGAGCTCCTCGAGCCGGGGGTTGAGCCCGCCGGGAAAGATCACGTCGGCGGTGAACTTCAGGTCGGCGATGTCGGCCCTGGTGCGCGGCACGCGGTTGCGCAGAATGGCTTGAAACCCGAAGCACGAGCCCGGCTTCACCCACTGGGCGGTCTTGCGGAAGTACTCGCGGTAGATCTCCACCGCCATGCCCTTGTTCGCCTGCTCGGGCGAGCACAGGTGGTCGATCATCTCGATGGAGATGAGCGCGTCGTACTTCTCGGCGGGCTCGAAGTCTTTGTAGTCGGTGCACCAGACCTTGAGGTTGGGGATCTTGCGCGCCCGGATCTCTTCGAACTGCGCGGACGAGAGCGTGATGCCGTGGGCCTCCTTCACGCCGCGCTGCACGAGGTATTCGAGGTTGGCGCCCCAGCCGCAGCCGATGTCGAGCACGGTCTTGTCGGGCGAGCACTCGGCGAAGTCGTAGAGGATGCGCGACTTGTTGACCTGCGCCTGCTCGAGCGTGTCGGTGTCGTTCTCGAAGACCGCGCAGGTGTAGTGCATCCGCTCGTCGAGCCAGAGGCGGAAGAACTCGTTGGACACGTCGTAGGAGACCTCGACCTCGCGCTTCGTGGACGTCACGTCGGCACCTCTCGGATGGCTGTTGGACGGCGGACCCGTAGCAGGGCCGGTCCGCCGCCGTCAATGGGGGCGCCCGTGCGTAGTCCCCTTCGCGGTCGCGCGCTACCGCATGCGGAAGGCCGTGCACGCCGGCCGTTGAAGCTCCTGGTCGCGCAGCGCGCGGAGCACGTCGACGAGGTGCTGCACGCCCACGGGGATCGCGAGGCAGCCCGACATCATCCCCACGCGGCAGGGCTCGCCCACGAGCAGCCGCGCGCCGCCGAGGTCGATGGCGAACACCGACCCGTCGACGGGCCGCGCGTCGTAGCCGAGGAGCAGCTCCATGCCGGGCATCCCCCGCGCGGTGCCGAAGGTCGCCTGCACGTCGCGCTGCGCGAGCGCGGCGTTGACCTCGCCCACGTCGACCATGTCCGCGGTGTTGCAGCCCGGCACCGTCGTCTCGCACATGGCCGTCACCGTCATCGACCCGGCGCCCCGGCGCTCGGCGCGAAACCCGAGCGGGGGCGTGAGGGTGAAGGCCTCGGTGAACGCCACCTTGCCGCCCTCGTTGCCGAAGCGCACGGCGCCCGAGAGCATGGGCGCGCAGGGCACGTCGGGGGTGTCTTCGACGGGCTGCGCGTCGGTGAGGTCGAGCACGTCGACCTCGGGGCGGTCGGGCGAGGGGCGGTCGGCGATGGAGCCGTCGTACGGGGGCAGCCCCGCGTCGGTGCGGGTCACGTCTTCGGGCACGAAGGGCGACGGCTCGCCGCCGCAGCCCGCGACGAGAAGGATCGAGAGGGCGAGTGCGCGCATGGCCGCGACGCTACCACGGCCACGCGCGCGCAGAGCCCGTCAGGCCGAGCGCGCCCACGAGGCGTCGCCCTCGCCGTCGCGGGGGGCGACGGGGCGGCCCGCGTCGCGCACGTACGCGCGGAGCCTCGCGAGCAGGGGCTTGAGCGCCTCGGGGTCGCGGGCGTTCACCGCCACGCCGCCGTGCGCGCGGGCGAGCGCCTGGGCCACGCCGGGCGGCGCGGCGTCGGACTTGTTGAACACCATCAGCCTCGGGATCGCCGCGAGGTCGAGCTCGCCGAGGAGGGCCTCGGTGGTCTCGACGTGGTCCTCGTAGCGGGGGTCGGCCGCGTCGATCACGTGCAGGATGAGGTCGGCGTCGGCGGCCTCTTCGAAGGTCGCGCGGAACGCCGCGACGAGGTCCTGCGGCAGGTCGCGGATGAAGCCCACGGTGTCGGTGATGACCACCTCGCGGCCGCGCGGTGGCACACCGTCGGTGTCGACCTCGGAGGGGTCGGGCTCGAGCCAGAGCTTGCGCGAGCGCGGGTCGAGCGTGGCGAAGAGCTTGTCCTCCGAGAGCACCCCGGCGCCCGTGAGGGCGTTGAGCAGGGTGCTCTTGCCCGCGTTGGTGTAGCCCACGAGCGCCGCGACGAAGACCCCCGAGCGCTGGCGGCGCTGGCGGCGCTGGCGGCGCTGCGCGGCGAGCTCCTTGAGCTGGGCCTCGAGGTGCGTGATGCGGTCGCGCGCGCGGCGCCCCACGATCTCGAGCTTGGTCTCGCCGGGCCCGCGCGCCCCGATGCCGCCGGTGAGGCGCGAGAGCGAGTCGTCCTTCTGCCCGAGGCGCGGGAGCATGTACTTGAGCTGCGCGAGCTCGACCTGGAGCTTGCCGTCGCGGCTCTCGGCGCGCTGGGCGAAGATGTCGAGGATGAGCTGCGTGCGGTCGATGACCTTGAGGTCGGTGATCGCGCCCACGGCGGCGGCCTGCGAGGGGGCGAGGTTCCGGTCGAAGATGAGCACGTCGGCGTCGCGCTGCATGGCGCGCAGCACCACGTCGTCGAGCTTCCCTTTGCCGAGCACGTACTTCGGGTCGATCTGGTCGCGCACCTGCGACACCTCGTCGACCACGGCGACCCCCGCGGTGCGCGCGAGCTCTCGCAGCTCGCGCAGCGAGTCTTCGACCATGCCCGCGTGGCGCTTGTCGGTGACGTGCACGAGCACCGCGCGGCCGTCGCGGGCGACCTCGCGGGCGCTCGACACGCGCGCGAACTCGGCCTCGAGCGCCCTGATGGTCGCGCCGAAGTCGGTGTCGAGGCGGTGGAAGGGCACGGGGCCCTCCTCGCGCCAGAGCCTCCCTTCGGGGTTCTCGGGGAGCAGGTGCGCCCAGTGGACCACGCCGGGCGAGCCGTCGGGGTTCAGGAGCAGCGCGGCCACGAGGTCGAGGCGCAGGCGCGAGAGGTCGACGAGGTCGTCGTGCGTGAGCGGTTCGCCACGCAGGTGCGTGTGGATCAGCCGCAGCGCGCGGAAGCGCCCCGTCGCGGCGCGCAGGCGCCCGATGTCGGGGAGCATGAGCTTCGACGCGTCGCCGACGATCACGTGCTCGACGGCGCCCGTGCGGTGCACGAGCGCGCCGACCTGGCGGCCCGTGGACGCGGACGCCTCGGCGAGAGAGCGGAAGAGCTCGGGGGTTGCGATGCGGTCGGAGGGGACCCGGCGGCGGTAGATGCGCTCGAGGGCGCGCGTGTCGCTGGGTGAAAGGCCCGTGGTGTTTCCGAAGATTTCGATGGGGCACCTCCAGGGGGAAGCCTACGCCGTTCATGGCCACGCGCACAGGAAACGGCAAGCGCCCCGAGGGCGCGCGACACGTTCAGCCGCCCGGAGGAGGAGGGTCGATGTGCCGCTCGAGGAGGGCGCGCACGTCGTCGGGCACGGGCACCGCGCCGAACTGCGAGAGCCTCGCGGTGACCACCACCTGCCGCACGGTCGCGCAGCGCACGCCGTCGGCCTTGCGCGTGATGGCGTGGCGGAACGTGACGCTCCTCGTGCCGACGGACTCGACGCTCACGTCGATCACGGCCACGTCGCCGTAGCGCAGGGGCGCGGTGTAGTCGGCCTCGACGTGCACCGTGGGGACGCCCACGTCGCGGGTCATGGTGAGGTGCGCGTAGCCGCCGGGGAGCGCGCCGAAGAGGGCCTCGAGGGCGTCGTGGCAGTACTCGAGGTAGCGCGCGAAGAACACGAGGCGCGCGGCGTCGACCTCGGCGAAGCGCACCGGGCGCTCGTAACGAAACATCGCGGCGCGGGACCATAGTGACGCGGCGCGTGAATGCAACGGAATAGCCTCGAAGAAGGGATGGTTACGCGCGCGACCGCACTCTCCGCGTGGCATCGTTGACACGCGGGGGTCGGTGAGTAGGATCCGCGCCGCCGGACGGCGCCCCGTGCGGGCTCTCGACGTGTGTCGCGCTGGGAACTCCAGCGAAAACCTGCGGGGCGGCGGTCGTGCGACGAGGGCTACGAGACCCGCCGCGGTCATTAGGGGCCGCGCGGGAAGCGAGACAACGGCTCCTTACCAGGCGAATGGCGAGGCGATGTCCACAGACGTGATGATCGAGGCGCGCGACCTGACGAAGATCTACGGGACGCAGCGCGCCGTCGACCGGATCAACTTCGAGATCCGGCGAGGCGAGGTGGTGGGCTTCCTGGGCCCCAACGGGGCGGGCAAGTCCACCACGATGAAGATCCTGACGTGCTTCATCTCGCCCTCCGAGGGGACGGCGAAGGTGGGCGGGTACGACGTCTTCAACGACCCGCTCGCGGTGCGATCGGTGCTGGGCTACCTCCCGCAGCGCGCGGCCCTCTACCCCGAGATGGGCGTGGTCGAGTACCTCGAATTCGCCGCGGAGCTCCGCGCGATCCCGAAGGGCGAGCAGCGCGAGCGGATCAAGAAGGTGGTCAAGGTCTGCGGCCTCGACGAGGCGCTGCGCAAGGAGATCGGCCAGCTCTCCTACGGCTACCGCCAGCGCGTCGGGCTCGCCCAGGCGCTCATCCACGACCCGCCCATTCTCATCCTCGACGAGCCGACGGCCGACCTCGACCCCAACGAGAGCGCGCAGATCATCGAGTACATCAAGGAGATCGGCAAGACGCGCACGGTCATGCTCTCGACGCACGACCTCAGCGAGGTCAAGGCCGCGTGCGCGCGCGTGCTCATCGTGAACCGCGGGAAGATCGTGGCCGACGGCGCGCCCGACGACCTCGCGGCGAAGTCGGGCCGCGTGCGCTACGTGCTCGCCATCGACGAGCGAGAGGGCATCAAGAGCGAGGGCAGCTACCGCAAGGCCCCGTCGAGCGCCGACGAGGTGCTCGACGCCGTGAAGTCGGTCGTGAAGGACAGCGCCGTGAAGGAGCTGCCGAGCGACGACCGCGCCCACGTCATCGAGGTGACCGCGAAGGGCGGCGACGACCACCGCCGCGAGTTCTTTCAGCTCGCGGTCGACCGCGGCTGGGCCCTGCTGGAGCTCCGCCGCGAGGCGCTGCAGCTCGAGGAGGTGTTCCGCCAGCTCACGGTGGGCGCCGACGCGAAGGCCGCGGCCGAGAAGTCCGAGACCAAGAGCAAGGCCGCGAGCAGCGCGAGCGCCGCGAAGGAGTGACGACGATGTCCGAGACCGCAGCTACCGCCCCGGCCGGAGCCATCCCCCGCGGCTCCATCGGGACGATGTTCAACAACACCTGGGCCATCGCGAAGCGCGAGTTCAGCTCGTACTTCGCCTCGCCCCTCGGGTACATCGTGATCGGGATGTTCCTCCTCCTGGTGGGCTTCCTGGTGTTCTACCCGTTCGCCTTCCTGGTCATCGGCAAGACCTCGCTGCAGCCGCTCTTCAACGCCATCTCGTGGCTGCTGCCGCTCATCTCGCCGGCCATCGCGATGCGCACCTTCGCCGAAGAGAGCCGCACGGGCACCCTCGAGATGCTCATCACCCAGCCCGTGCGCGACTGGGAGGTGATCCTCGGCAAGTTCCTCGGCGCCGCGGGGCTGCTCATGGTCGCCCTCGCCACGACCTTCATCTACCCCATGGTCATCTCGAAGATGGGCGAGCTCGACTGGGGCCCCGCCATCGGCGGCTACCTCGGGCTCGCCCTCGGCGGCGCGGCCTACGTCTCCCTCGGCGTGATGGTGTCGTCGTACACCAAGGACCAGATCACCGCGTTCTTCCTCGCCTTCATCGTGGGGGCGGTGTTCTTCCTCCTCGACAAGGCCCCGATCATGTTCGGCGGCGCGGCGTCGGTGCTCGAGTACCTCTGCCCCGACTACCACTTCAAGAGCATCGCCCGCGGCGTCATCGACCTCCGCAACATCATCTACTTCCTCTCGGTGATTTCCGTGTGCCTCCTCGCGACCGCGCGCTCGCTCGGCAGCCGGAGGTGGAGCTGACCATGGAACGTCGCAGCCAGGCCCGCGTCGAGTCGGGCGCCTTCGTCTTCATCGTCCTGACCGCGCTGGTGTTCTTGAACGTCCTCGCGGTGAAGGTCTTCCACGCCCGCTTCGACCTCACCAAGCGCAGGCTCTACTCCCTGAGCGACGGCACCAAGCGCACGCTCGGGCGCCTCACCGACAACCTCACGGTCACCGTCTACTGGACCCCCGACCAGCCGCCGCCCGCCAACGACGACGAGCGCCTGCTCCGCGAGCAGCTCGAGGAGTACCGCGCCGCCGGCCGCGGCCGCGTCGACGTGCGCTGGATCCGCGCCGACAACGACGAGCACAAGCGCGCCGCCGAGAGCGCGAGCTGCTCCAAGCGCATCCTCCAGACGGTGCGCGAGGGGCAGGCGCAGGCCGTCGAGGTCTACCGCTGCATCACCTTCTCGTACCTGCGCAACAACGAGCGCATCGACTTCGTGAACCCCAACATCGAGGGGCTCGAGTACGAGGTCACGTCGATCATCAAGAAGATGCTCGACCCCGAGCGCACCATCGGCTTCCTCTCGGGCCACGACGAGTCGACCCCCGACAGCGCCATGCCCTACCTCTCCCGCGTCATGCAGGAGATGCACGTCGGGTACACCACCCGCAACGTCGACCTGCACAACGGCGACGACGAGGTGCCGAGCGACATCAAGGGCCTGATCATCAACAACCCCACGCGCGCCATCTCCGAGCGCGAGCTGCGGCGCATCAACGCCTACCTCATGCGCGGCGGCGCCGTGGCGATCTTCGCCTCGGGCGTCAACGTCACGGGCACCGACACGCGGCCGTCGGCCTCGAACGCCGAGCACAACCTCGGGCAGCTCCTCTCGGGCTACGGCATCACCCTGCGGCAGAACATCGTGCTCGACCCGCGCGCCTCCGACGCCGTGGCCGAGATCGACCAGGGCCGCGCGCGCATCCGCCTCTTCGCCTTCCCCGCGATCGCCGAAGACGGCCTGAACCAGTACCACAGCTCGGTCTTTCGCCTGCCCTTCATCGTGACGCCCTTCGTGTCGTCGCTCGACGTCGACCGCTCGCGCTACTGCGAGGCCCGCGACGAAGAGGAGGCGCGGACCAAGTGCGGCGACCGCCCGGCGCTCATCACCATCGGCCGCACGAGCGACGTCTCGGTGACCCAGCAGGGCAACTTCGAGCTCGACGCGATCGACCTCATCATGCGCCGCCAGACCATCTTCGGCCGCCCCGGCGGCCACGGGCCCTTCACCGTGGCGGTGGCCGCGGTGGGCCCGCTGCGCAGCGCCTTTCAGGGCGACGGTTCGAACGCCCCCTCGGGCGACGGCGGCGTGACGGGCTCTCCCATCACCGCGCCCGACCACGCCACGCGAGAGCGCCCCGCGCGCCTGCTCGTGGTGGGCTCGGGCAAGATGTTCGGCATCGACCAGCTCCGTGAGATCGCGCCGCTCCAGGGCGCGATGCCCACGAACGTGCAGATGCTCTTCAACACGTTCGACTGGCTGAGCCAGGACTCGGACCTCCTCGCGGTGCGCGCGAAGAACGTGTCGGAGCCCGAGCTCGCGACCACGAGCGAGACCAAGAAGAACATCTTCAAGTGGGGCGCCATCCTCGGCCTGCCGGCGATCGTCGGCATCCTCGGGTGGTTCCTCATGAGCCTCCGCGCGCGCCGCCGCGCCGAGATCAAGCTCTGACCGACGACACCCACCAACCCCTCGCACAGAACCACCACACATGAACTCCAAGGGAATCGGCATCGCTCTGGGCGTGCTCGCGGTGCTCGTGATCGCCACGGTCCTCGCGTACCGGCAGCCTGCCAGTGAAACGGCCTCCACCGCCCTCACGAACCCGTGGCCGCGGCTCGACAAGAGCCGCGTCGACCACGTGACCATCCGCCGCCCGTCGGCCCCCGCGGGCCAGCAGACGATGGAGTTCGAGAAGCAGGGCGGCGCGTGGCGCATGACCTCTCCGGGCCAGGGGCCCACCGAGGCGCGCGCCGTCGAAGACCTGCTCGACCGCTTCGCGGAGATGAACGTCGTCGCGGTGGCGGGCCGCAACGCCAGCTCGTACGAGACCTTCGAGGTCGACGACGCCCACGCCACGCGCGTGACGCTCAAGGCCGGCTCGACGGCCCTCGTCGACGTGTTCGTCGGCACCAACATCGACTCGGGCACGGCCGTGCGCGTGCCGGGCAAGACCGAGATCTTTCGCGTCGACCAGTCGATCAACGGCATGGTCACGCGCGCCCCGCGCGACTGGCGCGAGCGCAACGTCACCCGCGTCGCGCGCGACGAGGTGCGCGCGGTCGAGTGGGCGAACCGTAACGGCACCTTCCGCTTCACGCGCAGCGGCGACACGTGGACGGCCGCCCCCGGCACCACCGTCGACCGCCTCGACACGGCGAAGGTGAGCTCGCTCGTCGACGCGGTGACCAACCTCCACGCGTCGGACTTCGCCGAGGCCGGCGCGACCACGGGCATCGGCAACGACTCGCCGCGCGTGACCATCGAGACCGCGGGCGACGGCGGCGAGCAGCGCGTCGTCGTGCGCCTCGGCAACAACAGCGGCGACCAGGAGGCCTTCGCGCAGCGCGAGGGCTCCGACGTGGTGTACGTGATCTCGCGCTCGCAGGCCGACGCGATCAACCCCTCGGCGGCGTCGTTCCAGGCCCCGCTGCCCTCCGACGGCGGCGCCGACGCGGCGACGGCCGACGCCAGCGCGGCCCCGAGCGCCGCCCCCCAGATGCCCATGCCCCCCGGCGGCTCGCCGCAGATCCCGCCGCAGTTGATGGAGCAGATCCGCCGTCAGCTCCAGCAGCAGGGCGGCGCCCCGCACTGACCCCCCTGACGTGCGCGCGGCGCTGCCTCTCGGTCGAGAGGGAGCGCCGCGCTTCTCTTCTCAGAACGTTCGCTACGCCGTGACGCGCTCGGGCCCCATGGCCGCGGGCACGATCGAGGTCGTGACCCGCCCCTTGCCCAGCAGCGCGAGGAGCCGGTCGATGTCGAGCGGCTTGCAGAGGAAGTGCATGCCGGTCACGTCGAGTCGGTCGATCTGTGCGCGGCACATCGGGAAGGCGCTCGCCAGCACGATGGGCAGGTCGGGGTAGCGCTCCGCGATGCGGCGCGCGAGCGACAGCCCGTCGAGGCCGGGCATCATGAGGTCGGTCACGACGATGTCGTGCGGGGAAGAGGCGAGGGCCTCGAGGGCGTTGTCACCGCGAGAGAGCGCCGTCACTTCGAACCCTGCACGCTCGAGCACCCTCGTGAGGGTGAAGCGCTCGTTGTCGTCGTCTTCGACCAGAAGCACTCGGGTCATTGGAGCCTCCATGCAAGGCAAATGACGCGGGGAGTCTGCCACGGTTTCAACCCCGCGTCGCGGAAAGATAGGCCAACGTTACGCCTGTTTTTCTAGGGCGCGGGCGTGCGGAACTCCTGCCACACTCCCCCGATGCGGCGCTGATGGGGCCAGTAGTCGGCCTTGTAGTTCAGGTGTTCGCACGCGTCGACATAAAGCCCGAGGTAGTACCACTCGACGCCGAGCGACGCGCAGAGCTCGATCTCTCGCAGCACCGAGTAGACGCCGAGGGAGCGCCACGACTCGTCGGGGTCGAAGTAGTGGTACACGCTCGACACGGCCTTGCGGCCGAAGTCGAGGATGCTCACGGCCACGAGCCTGCCCTCGACGAGGTACTGCAGCTCCCAGGTGTCGACGCAGGTCTCGATGAGAAAGAAGCGGTAGTCGCGCTCGGTGGCGGCCTCGGGGCGCAGAGACAGCCCGCGCTCGCGAGAGTGGCGGTTGTAGAGCTCGAGGTGCCGCGGGGTGACCGTGGGGCGCGTGCGCACGACCTCGATCTGCCCCTCGTTGCGTCGCAAGACGCGGCGCTGCGAGCGCGTGGGCGCGAAGCGCGCGGCGGGCACCCTGATGGCCTCGCACGCGTCGCACGAGGGGCACGCGGGCTTGTAGAGCAGCGGGCCGGTGCGGCGGTCGCCCTCCTCGAGCTGCTGGTCGAACTGCTCGGCCGAGAGCCTGGTGAGGGGCATGCGCAAGGGGAGGCGCATCGTCCGACCGGCCAGGTACGGGCACGCCTCGGTCTCGTTGGCGACGACCAGGAACCGCACGGGAGGGAGTTGCCTACCTATAGCGTGCCGCGCCCCGCTCCGTCAGGGGCGCGCGAGGGGTCAGCCGAAGTCGCGCTCGGCGCGCTCCTGCTCTTCCTTGCACTTGATGCAGAGGTTGGTCTCGGGGCGCGCCTCGAGGCGCTTGATGGAGATCTCCTCGCCGCACTCCTCGCAGAGCCCGAACTCCCCCTTGGTGATCTTCTCGAGCGACTTGTCGATCTTCTCGAGCAGGAACTTCTCTCGCCCCCTGAGGCGAAAGGTGAACGACTGGAGGTACTCGCTCGAGGCCAGATCCATCTCGTCGGGCAGGTCGTCGGCGTCGAGGGCCATGTCCTCGGCCAGGGTGTTCTGTGCGTTCTCGATGATCTGCTTTCGCTTCTCTTCGAGCATGGACTTGAACCGTTGGAGATCGGTCTTCGAGAGCGGCATCGGGGCGGTGCCCTTTCCCCCGTCGGGACTACCGAGGGGCGGGGGAGTGTTGCGATGAGCGGGTGGCATGTCAAGGTCGCTCTCACGGCCTTGCGCGCGAGCGCCGAGCCCGCGTAGAGCATCGGACGTATGAGTCACACGAAGCTCTTCGTCGATGCCTCGCCCCACCCCGCGGGCTACCGCGACGTGACGGTGCAGCAGCTCTCGAACTCGCGCGACGGCGTGCGCCTCGTCGACGTGCGCGAGCCCCACGAGTACACGGGCGACCTCGGTCACATCGAGGGCGCCGAGCTCGTGCCCCTCTCCACCGTCGTCGAGGCCGCGAAGGCGTGGGAGCGCGACGGCGACGTGGTGCTCATCTGCCGCTCGGGCAACCGCTCGGGCCGCGCCGCCGCGGCGCTCGCATCCATGGGCTTCAAGGGCCTGATGAACCTCGCGGGCGGCATGCTCGCGTGGAACGCCGCGGGGCTTCCCGTGCGGCGTTGATCGCCCGCTCTGCAATTGCCGTTCGCGCACGGCGGCGTTAGCTTCGCGCGGTGCCGCCGACCCCTCACTCGTTGCGTGAAGACCCCGTGGGCTCGTACCCCGAGGAGTGGGTCGCCGCGTTCGCCGAGCTCCACGAGCGCCCCTTCCGCGCGAAGCAGGTGTTCCGCTGGATCCACACGCGCTCGGTCGCCGACCCCGCGCGCATGACCGACGTCGCCAAGACCCTGCGCGAGAAGCTCGCCGCGTGGGACATGGCCATGCCCGCGGAGATCCGCGAGGTGCGCCGCGCCGCCGACGACACCCGCAAGGTGCTCGTGGGCTTTCCCCGCAGCGGCCACCCCGGCACCGTCGAGACGGTGCTCATCCCGCCGCTGCCCGGCGACGACGACGAGGCCGACGACGACGAGGCCGCGCCGCCGGGCCTTCGAACCGCCGCGCGCCGCGTGACCCAGTGCATCTCGACGCAGGTCGGGTGCGCGATGGGATGCGTCTTCTGCGCGTCGGGCGTGGCCGGGCTCAAGCGCCACCTCACGGCGGGCGAGATCGTCGCGCAGGTGCTCCTCGGGCGCACGCTGCTCGACGAGGGCGAGGCCATCCGCAACGTGGTGCTCATGGGCATGGGCGAGCCGCTGCACAACTACGACGCCGTCGCGCGCGCGCTGCGCCTGCTCACGCACAACGAGGGCCTGGACCTCTCGACCCGCAGGGTCACCGTGAGCACCTCGGGCCTCGTGCCCGAGATCGACCGACTGGGCCGCGAGTTCAACGGCGAGATCGCGCTCGCCGTCTCGCTGCACGCGCCCGACGACGCGCTGCGGTCGCGCATCATGCCCATCAACCGCAAGCACCCGCTGACCGAGCTGATCCCGGCCCTCAGGCGCTACCCCCTCGCGCGGCGGCGGCGCATCACCATCGAGTACACGCTCATTCGCAACGTGAACGACCGCCCCGAGCACGCGCGGGCGCTCGTGCGGCTGCTCCGGGGCATCCCCGCGAAGGTCAACCTCATCCCCATGAACCCCATCGAGGCCGCGCCCTGGCAGGCGCCCGAGCGCGACGACGTGCTGGCCTTTCAAGAGATCGTGCGCGACGAGGGGGGCTGGAGCGTGTTCATCCGCAGGACGCGCGGCGACGAGATCGACGCGGCCTGCGGCCAGCTCGCGCTGCACGGCGCGAAGGCGGTGAAGCGCGCGCTGCCCATGATCGGGGACGGCCATGGCGGAGCGTGACGAACCCCCGCGCCGCCCGCCGCGGCGCCCGGTGCGCGACGACGACCGCAACGACGGCGACCCGAGCTCCAACGACCGGCGCCTGCAAGCGGGCATGACCATCGCGATGCTGGTCACGCTCGGCATGCTGGCCGTGCACCACCTGTCGTCGGCCGCGCAGACCCGGCCCTACTACGAGTTCAAGCAGCGCGTGCGCGAGGGCCGCGTCGAAGAGGTCGTGCTCGGCGAGGACCGCATCCGATGGAAGCTCCGCGCCGAAGCGCCCGCCGCGCCCGCGCAGGGTGGGCAGGCCCAGGCCCCGCGCAGGGCGCCGCAGGCCCCGGCCCAGACCTACGAGACCGTGCGCGTCGAGGACCCGCAGCTCGTGCCCCTGCTCGAGGAGAAGCACGTGCGCTTCGCGGGCATGCCCGAGAGCGGCCCCGTGGTGACGCTCATGACGTACGCGCTGCTCTTCATGGGCGCGATGCTCCTCTGGCGCGCGCTCTCGCGGCGCATTCAAGGTCAGGCCGGCGGCGTGCTCGCGTTCGGCAAGAGCAAGGGCAAGGTCTTCGAAGAGAGCGAGGTCTCGGTGCGCTTCGACGACGTGGCCGGCGTCGACGAGGCCAAAGAAGAGCTCCGCGAGGTGGTGGAGTTCCTCAAGAGCCCCGAGAAGTTCACGCGCATCGGGGCGAAGATCCCGAAGGGCGTGCTGCTCGTGGGCCCGCCGGGCACGGGCAAGACCCTGCTCGCGCGCGCCGTCGCGGGCGAGGCGAGCGTGCCCTTCTACAGCATCTCGGGGAGCGAGTTCGTCGAGATGTTCGTCGGCGTCGGCGCGGCGCGCGTGCGCGACCTCTTCGAGAACGCGCAGCAGCACGCGCCCTGCATCGTGTTCATCGACGAGCTCGACGCGCTCGGCCGCTCGCGCGGCGCCAACGTGCTCGGCACCAACGAGGAGCGCGAGCAGACGCTCAACCAGCTCCTCGTCGAGATGGACGGCTTCGAGGCCAACAAGGGCGTGATCATCCTCGGGGCCACCAACCGCCCCGAGATCCTCGACCCGGCCCTGCTGCGCCCCGGGCGCTTCGACCGCCAGGTGCTCGTCGACCGGCCCGACCGCAAGGGCCGCGAGGCGATCCTCAAGGTGCACGCGCGGGGCGTGAAGCTCGCGCCCGACGTCGACCTCGCCGAGGTGGCCGCGCGCACGCCGGGCTTCGCCGGCGCCGACCTCGCGAGCCTCGTCAACGAGGCGGCCCTGCTCGCCGCGCGCAGGGGCTTCACCGAGGTGCACATGAGCGAGCTCGAGGAGGCCGTCGAGCGCGTCTCCGCGGGCCTCGAGCGCAAGTCGCGGATCATCTCGCCCGAGGAGCGCCGCCGCGTGGCCTACCACGAGGTCGGCCACGCGATCGTGGGCGAGGTGATGCCCGGCGGCGCCAAGGTCGTGAAGATCTCGGTGGTCCCGAGGGGCATCGCCGCGCTCGGCTACACGATGAAGCTCCCCACCGAGGACCGCTACCTCATGACCGAGTCGGAGCTCCACGCGCAGCTCGCGGGGCTGCTCGGCGGGCGCGTGGCCGAGCAGGTGGTCTTCGGCGAGATGTCGACGGGCGCGGGCAACGACCTGCAGCGCGCCACCGAGCTCGCGCGGGCCATGGTGGTCGACTACGGCATGAGCTCCGCGATCGGGCCGGTGACCCTCGGGCACGAGCGCTCGACCTTTCTCAACGCGCCCGGCGAGCAGCGCGCGATGCGCGAGCACGGCGAGCAGGTGGCCGACCTCATCGACAAGGAGGTCAAGCGCATCGTCGAGGGCGCCGAGAACAAGGCCCGCGAGATCATCGAGGCCCGCCGCGAGGCGCTCGACCACATCGCCCGCGTGCTCATCGAGAAGGAGTACATCGAGGGCGACGAGTTCCGCCGGCTGCTCGGCGCCGAGGGCATCGAGTCGGCGCCCGGCGGGCCGCGCGTGGTGATCGCCGCGGAGTGATCGCCGCTCGGGGGAGCCCTCGAAAGCCCTTGCCGTAGACTCGTGTTCGCGCGGGAACGGGCGTACCGTGCGCGCCCGTAGAGTGCGTTTCCCGGAGGAACACGCGATGAAGAAATTGGCTTGCTGGTTGAGCCTCGCGGCCCTCACCGCATGGGTGTTGGCGGGCTGCGGGCGCTCCGAGCTTCTCGGCGAGAGGGGCGACGTCCCCTCGGCCGACGTACCTGTGGTCGACACGCCCGACGTCGACGCGCCCGACGTGCCCGGCGGCTGTCGCTCCAACGCCGACTGCCGCACGAACCCATCGCTCCCCGTGTGCGACCTCGGCACCGGGCGCTGCGTCGAGTGCGTGTCGACGGGCGACTGCGCGACGGGCCTGCAGTGCGTGAGCAACCGCTGCGTGATGTCGCCCGGCTGCAACGGCGGACCGCTCTGCCCCGCCGACGCCACGTGCTGCCCCGACGGCTGCGTCAACCCTCGCTTCGACCGCAACAACTGCGGCGCCTGCGGCCGCGCCTGCGCCCCCACGCAGAACTGCGAGAACGGCGCCTGCGTGAACGTGCCCGGCTGCCCGCTCGGCTGCGCGCCGGGCTCCGCGTGCTGCGGCGACGCGTGCACCGACGTCACCAACAACCCCCTGAACTGCGGCCGCTGCGGCAACGCGTGCGGCCCGGGCCAGGTGTGCGACCTCGGGCGCTGCGTCACGGCGCCGAACTGCGGGGGCTTTCCCCCGTGCGCGCCGGGCACCACGTGCTGCGGCACCGTCTGCGTCGACACCGCGTCGAGCGGCGCCAACTGCGGCGCGTGCGGCGTCGCGTGCGCCGCGGGGCAGTCGTGCATCCGCGGCCGCTGCGAGACCGTCGGGTGCAGGCCCGGCGGCACCTGCCCCGGCGGTCAGGCGTGCTGCGACAGCCGCTGCATCGACGTGACGGCCGACCCGACCAACTGCGGCGCGTGCGGCCTCACGTGCGGCCCCGGCCAGCGCTGCGCCGCGGGGCGCTGCGTGGGCGGAGGGTGCTTCGACTGCACCCCCGGCCAGGTGTGCTGCGACGCGGCCTGCGTCAACCCCCTCAGCGACCCGCGCAACTGCGGCGCGTGCGGAAACGTCTGCCCCACGGGCGTCTGCGCGATGGGCATGTGCGTCGGCGGCTGCGGCGGCGGACCGTCGTGCCCGCCGGGCGCGTCGTGCTGCGGTGACCGCTGCGCCGACACGCGCACCGACGCCGCGAACTGCGGCCGCTGCGGCAACGCATGCGCCGCGGGCCAGCGCTGCCTCGACGGCCTGTGCCGCTTCGTCATGGGCTGCGGCATCGGGCCGGCGTGCACGGGCGGGCTCCAGTGCTGCGGCGCGCTCTGCCTCGACACCTCGAGCGACGCGCGCAACTGCGGCGCCTGCGGAAACGTCTGCGCCGCGGGAAGCACCTGCCGCGGGGGCATGTGCCAGGCGCCGGGCTGCGGCGCGGGCCCGGCGTGCACGTCGGGCCAGTCCTGCTGCGGCGCCGCCTGCGTCGACACGCAGAGCGACCCGGCCAACTGCGGCGCGTGCGGCAACCGCTGCCGCGCGGGGCTCATGTGCGCCGCGGGCCGCTGCGTGACCATGCCCATGGGCTGCGGCGGCGGACCGCCCTGCGCCGCGGGGCAGACCTGCTGCGGCGACGCGTGCGTCGACGTGCGCGGCGACGTGAACCACTGCGGCATGTGCGGGCGCGCGTGCCCGGTGCCGCCCAACACCAGGGTCACCTGCGCGTCGGGCATGTGCGCGATCGGCGCGTGCGCGCCCGGCTACGGCGACTGCAACATGAACCCCGGCGACGGGTGCGAGGCGCAGCTCGCCACCGACACCAACCACTGCGGCCGCTGCGGGAACCGCTGCGCCGCGGGGCAGTCGTGCCAGATGGGCGCGTGCACCACGGGGTCGAGCACGGGCGGCGAGGGCGCGTTCAACCCCGTGGTGAACCCGACCTTCCTCTCGCCGGGCGTGCACAACTTCACGACCATCAACGTGCCCGCGGGCGTGGTGGTGTACGTCGCGGGCTCGGGCGGCACCGAGGCCTCGGGCACGCTCGACCTGCGCGCCACGGGCGACGTCACCATCGACGGCACCATCGACGTGTCGGGCGGCCCGGGCAGCCAGTCGACGATCACCTCGCGCAGCACGCGGCAGGGCCGCGCGGGCGCCGGCGGTTTCACGGGCGACCCCCGCACCGCCACCGCGGGCCCCGCGTGCGAGTGGATCGGCGGCGTGTCGGGCGGCAACGGCCGCGGGATCATCGGCACCACGGGCACCTGCCGCGTGGGCTCGAGCTCGGTGTGCATCACCGACGGCGCGACGCAGATGGTGTTCGCGTCGCCCGTCGCACAGTTCGGCGGCGGCGGCGGCGTGTTCACGGGCTTCCGCGCGTACGGCGCGGGCGGCGGCGGCGGCGCGGGCGGCGCGCCCGGCGCGCTCGGCCCGGCCTATCCCGGCGAGCAGGACTGCGCGGGCGGATTTTTGCTCGAGTACTACAAGGCGCACCACGACGTGTCGCACGGGCTCTTTTCCACGGCCGAGGTGCGCCAGGACTTCGTCTGCCCCTGGAAGAACCCCGGGGCCGGGCCGCACCCGGCCGAGCTGCACGGCGAGTTCTGCACGCTGGACTCCTGCCTGCGCATCATGGCCCGGGTCTGGCTCGCGCCCTTCGACTTCGGCATCAACCAGCACGTG
>JBDHVF010000007.1:0-30344 GCA_039809605.1 Polyangiales bacterium
GCGGCTCTGCGGAGCCGCGGCTGACCGCTCGCTGCGGGCGTAGGTGATCGAACTGCGCGCCGCGCGCTGCCGACGTCGCCAGTCGCGCCTGAGCTGCTCAACTCTTTCCAACTCCTGCCGTTGGTAGGGGTTGACGGCAGTCGGAGCGCTTCGGGGTGGATCGGTCCCATCCCGGGCTCGTGCCGTCGGAGAGGAGATCACGTGCATGACGGCAAGTAGCAGCAAGAAGTCTCAGCAGCAGTTCATGAGCCCGATGGTGCTCGTGGCGAGCGTCACGGGGCGCACGCCGGGGGTGCCCGAGAACGCGCCGCCGCCCGAGCGCGTGCGCCTGCGCCCGACCGAGGGGCAGGTGCGGGTGGCCACGGCGATGGCGCAGGAGATCGACGACCCCAAGCGCTACCGCGACGACTTCGGCAAGCGCGCGCCCGATCCGGGCGTGCTCGGGTCGTTGCTCGTGCGCGCCCGCGCGCTCAGCGACGAGGTCGCGCGCGCCGAGGCGTGGCACGCGTACCTCAAGGGCGAGGCCGCGGCCGCGTGGCAGCAGGCGCTCGAGCAGGCCGGCAGGCTCCAGGAGCACTACGAGTCGGCCGACCGCGCCGACCCCGACATCGCGCTGCGCTACCCCAACGTCTCGGCGTTCTACGGCGAGCGCGCAGAGATCGCCGCGCGCGGCGTCGCCACCCGCAGGCGCAGGCGCGCCGAGAAGAAGAACCCCTGACATCAGGGCGCAGACGGCGCGAGCGCGTGACCGATGCGCGCTCGCGCCGTGCGTGACGCTCGCGGCCCCCACCCGCGCTGCCGCGCGCCCCACCCCCGCTTCGGGGGCGGAGCTGTTCGTACCAGGAGCGAGAACGTGGAGCTGCCCACGCGGCGATGGGTGCCTGCGTGACGCCCGCAGCGCTTCGCACACGTCTCGGCGCGGTGAGCTCCGCCCCCGAGGCGGGGGCGGGGCGCGCGGCGGCGCGGGTGGGGGCCACGAACCCGCGCCGCGATGCCCATCACGCGACGAGGCTACTCGTCGTCGACGTCCCAGCGGGTGTTGTTGCTGCGGCGGTCGGAGCGGCCGCGGCCGGGCCCACCCTCGCCCTCGACCTTGCGCTTCTTGGAGTAGTCGGTCTTGCCGCCGGGCTTGGCGGGCGGGCCGAAGCGGTTTGCGGGGGGCCCGCCGGCGCTCGCCTGGGGGCCGCCGCCGGGGCCGCCGCCGAAGCTGCGGTCGCCGCGGGGTGCGCCGCCCGCCGACTTGGGCAGCGCCACGTTCACCACGAGGGGGCGGCCGCGGAGCAGCACGCCCTTGAGCTGATCGACCGCGGCGCGCGCGGCGTCGGCCGAGCCCACGGTGACGAAGCCGAACCCGCGGCGTCGACCGTCGGGGTCGAGCGGCAGGTGGACGCGCTGCACGGTGTCGACGCCCTGCGCGCGCAGGAGCGTCTCGACCTCTTCGGGGGTCGCGTCGTAGGGGAGGTTGCCCACGTAGAGCGTGCGATCGGAGGTGTCGGCCGCGGGGCCGCGGGGGCCGCCGCCCTGCGGGCGCTCGCCGCGCTGCGGGGGCTCGGCCTTGAAGCGGCGCACCGAGATCGACGCGTCGCCGAGCACGTGGCCGTCGAGCATCGAGAGGGCGCGCTCGACGTCGTCGGGGCTCGAGAGGGTCACGAACGCGAAACCGCGAGGCCGTCCGGTCATCCTGTCGCGGGGGATGCTGAGGTCGACGACCTGCGTCCCGGCGCCCGTGAACAGGTCGCGCAACACCACGTCGGTGACGCTGTCGGGCAGGCCGGCCACGAACAGCTTGTGCGCGTCATCATTCGAAATCATCACTTCGTCTCCATCGCGCGCCGACATGGCGCGTGCTCCTTCGGTCGCAGGTCGCTCTCTGGGTGGGCGCGACGACACCGTCGCGCGGGCGGAGCCTGATAGCGCATCGCGGGCTCGATGGACAGTCCCGATCGAGCATTTTGGGAATGGGCCGCGGCGGGATGTGGGTCACGCCCGGTCGTCGACGATCACCTCACGCTCATCAACCGTCAGATGCCCCCCGTCACCCCGAGGCGGCGTCGCTCACGGAAGCAGAAGACCGAGGGCGCATCACGCACGCATCGACTCCGCGCGTGCGTAGCGAGCTACGCAGTGCGAACGCGCTTCGACGCGTCGCGCGGTGGTGACGTCTCCGTCAGCGCGGAGCGCGGCCTCGGTTCCTTCCCTGCGCGTCGAAGTTGGGTTAGACCCACGCGCGCTTGCCTGTCGCTTGCAGAGGGACGCCTGGAGCGGAGTACGCACATCGTGAAGAAGACCACGCAACTCAAGCACATGATCAACCGTCCGGAGATGGCCTTCCTGATGGAAGCCCACAACGGGCTGAGCGCGAAGGTGGCCGAGGAGGCCGGGTTCGAGGGCATCTGGGGCTCGGGCCTGAGCATCTCGGCGGCCCTGGGCGTGCGCGACCGCAACGAGGCGAGCTGGACGCAGGTGCTCGAGGTCGCGGAGTTCATGGCCGACGCGACGACGGTGCCGATCCTGCTCGACGGCGACACGGGCTACGGCGACTTCAACTCGATGCGCAGGCTCATCCGCAAGCTCGAGCAGCGCGGCGTCGCGGGCGTGTGCATCGAGGACAAGATCTTCCCCAAGACCAACAGCTTCATCCGCGGCGCGGCGCAGCCCCTCGCGTCGATCGAGGAGTTCTCGGGCAAGATCAAGGCGGGCAAGGACGCGCAGACCGACCGTGACTTCATCATCGTGGCGCGCGTCGAGGCCTTCATCGCGGGCTGGGGCCTCGAAGAGGCCGTCAAGCGCGCCGAGGCGTACCGCAAGGCGGGGGCCGACGCGATCCTCATGCACAGCGCGCTGCGCAACCCGACCGAGATCCTCGCGTTCATGAAGGAGTGGGCCGGCCGCCTGCCCGTGGTGATCGTGCCGACGAAGTACTACCAGACGCCCACCGACGTGTTCCGCGAGGCGGGCGTGTCGACGGTGATCTGGGCCAACCACCTCATGCGCTCGGCCCTCACGGCGATGAAGGCAACCGCGGCGCAGATCGTCAAGGACCAGTCCCTCCTCAACGTCGAGGACAAGGTCGCCACCCTGCAGGAGGTCTTTCACATGCAGGGCGAGAGCGAGCTCGAGGAGGCCGAGAAGCGCTACCTCCCCAAGCACGGCCGCTCGACGCGCGGCATCGTGCTCGCGGCGTCGCAGGGCGAGGCCCTCGGCGAGCTCACGAAGGACCGCCCCAAGGCCATGGTGAACGTGGGGGGCAAGCCCCTGCTCTGGCACATCCTCGAGACGTACCGCGCCGCGGGCGTGAACGACCTCGCGGTGGTGCGCGGCTACAAGAAAGAGACGGTCAACCTCACCAACGTGAAGTACTTCGACAACGACCAGTACGCGACCACGCAGGAGGTCGCCTCGCTCGCGGCGGCCGTGTCGGCCGTCGAGGGCGACGTGATCGTGTCGTACGGCGACGTGCTGATGAAGAAGTACATCGTGCAGGAGCTCGTCGAGACCGACGACGACTTCGTGATCATGGTCGACGCGAACTACCACGAGTCGCGCAACCGCGGCCGCGCGGCCGACTACGTCACGTGCTCGGAGCCGAGCTCGAAGCGCGCGTTCTACAACACGGTCACGCTCAAGAGCTTTCGCCCCGACCAGGGCCAGGACGTGCACGGCGAGTGGATGGGCGTGGTGAAGTTCTCGCAGCGCGGCGCGAAGGTCGTGGCCGACAAGCTCCGGGGCCTCGCCAGCGAGCCCGAGCGCATGCGCGCGCTCAAGCTCCCCGACCTGCTCCAGATGCTGGTGCAGTCGGGCCACGCGGTGCGGGTGATCTACACGAGCGGCCACTGGCTCGACGTCGACTCGGTCGACGACGTGCTCGTGGGCGCGCAGTTCTGAGGTGCGGCGATGATCAAGGCCGAGACCTTCATCGAGGGCACCAAGGCCCACGGCTTCAAGCTGTGGACGGGCGTGCCGTGCTCGTACCTCAAGCCCTTCATCAACTACGTGATCGACGAGCCCGACCTGGCGTACGTCGGCGCGGCCAACGAGGGCGACGCCGTCGCCATCGCGTCGGGCGCGGAGCTGGGCGGCAAGCGCTCGGTGGTGATGTTCCAGAACTCGGGCTTCGGCAACGCCGTCAACCCGATCACCTCGCTCAACATGATCTTCAAGATCCCGGTGCTGGTGATCACCACGCTGCGGGGCGAGCCCGGCGGCGCCCACGACGAGCCGCAGCACGAGCTCATGGGCCAGATCACCGCGGGCCTCTTCGACCTCATGCGCGTGCCGTGGGAGTACTTCCCCACCGAGGAGAAGGACGTCGCCGCGGTGCTCGAGCGCGCCACGGGCCACATGGCGAAGCACCGCACGCCCTACGGGCTCATCATGCGCAAGGACTCGGTCGCCGACCACAAGCTCAAGTCGAAGGCCGCGCCCAAGGCCCTCGCGCCCTTCACCGTCGAGCCGTGGAGGTACGCCGCGTCGCTCCCCACGCGCCGCGAGGTGCTCTCGGCGGTGCAGCGCGCGGGGCGCCCGACCGACGCCCTGGTGGCCACCACGGGCTTCACGGGCCGCTCGCTCTACGCGCTCGAAGACAGGCCCAACCAGCTCTACATGGTGGGCTCGATGGGCTGCGCGAGCACCTTCGGCCTGGGCCTCGCGTGGGCGCAGCCGAACCGTCGCGTGGTGGTGCTCGACGGCGACGGCGCGGTGCTCATGCGCATGAGCGCGCTCGCCACGCTGGGCTACGAGCGCCCGAAGAACCTGCTGCACGTCGTGATCGACAACGAGGTGCACGACTCGACGGGCGGGCAGAGCACCGTGTCGCACTCGATCGACTTCGCGGGCGTGGCCGCGGCGTGCGGCTACCCGAAGGTGATCCGCGCGCACACGGCCGCCGAGGTCGAAGACATCGTGCGCAACCAGCCGTCGGAGCTCACCTTCGTGCACGTGAAGACGGCGCCCGGCGAGTCGGGCACGCTCCCGCGCCCCAAGGAGACGCCCGTGCAGGTCGTCGACCGCATGCGCGCCTGGCTCGAGGAGACCTCGACGTGAAGATGCGACTGCTGAACCCCGGCCCCGTGACGCTCACCGAGCGCGTGCGGGGCGCGCTCCAGCGCGAGGACCTCTGCCACCGCGAACCCGAGTTCGCGGCGCTTCAGCTCGACGTGCGCGCGCGCATCGAGCGCATCTACGACGGCGTCGCGGGTACGTACGTGGCCGTGATGCTCACGGGCTCGGGCACGTCGGCGGTCGAGGCCATGGTGGGCTCGCTCGTGCCGCGCGAGGGCCACGCGCTCGTGGTCGCCAACGGCGTCTACGGCGACCGCATGGCGCAGATGCTCGCGGCGCAGGGCAAGCGCTTCGACGTGGTGTCGTCGGACTGGGTGCGCGACATCGACCTCGCCGAGGTCGAGCGGCGCCTCGCGTCGGACCCCACGATCACCCACGTGCTCTCGGTGCAGCACGAGACCACCACGGGCAGGCTCAACTCGATCCCCGCGCTCGGGGCGCTCTGCAAGAAGTACGACCGGGCGTTCCTGCTCGACGGGGTGAGCTCGTTCGGCGGCGAGGACATCCGCTTCGACGAGTGGAACCTCGAGGCGGTGGCGGCCACGGCGAACAAGTGCCTCCACGGCGTGCCGGGCGTCTCGTTCGTGGTGGTGAAGAAGTCGGTGTTCGCCTCGCGCGCGAGCGGCGCGACGAGCGTGTACCTCGACCTCTGGCGCCACTGGAAGGAGCAGGAGAGGGGATGGTCGCCCTTCACCCAGTCGGTGCACGTGGTCTACGCCCTTCAAGAGGCCCTCGCGGAGATGGAGTCTCTCGGCGGCTGGCGCGCGCGTCACGCGGAGTACGCGCGGCGCGCGGGGCTGGTGCGGGCCACGCTCGCGGAGCTCGGGGTCGAGTACTTTCTCGACGACGGGGAGCGGGCGAGCTCGTCGATCCTGACGGCGTTCAAGGTGCCGGGGCACGTGACGTACGACCGTCTGCACGACGAGCTCAAGGCGCGGGGCTTCGTGATCTACGCGGGGCAGGGCCCGTACCTCGGCAAGATGTTCCGCATCGCGGTGATGGGCGACCTGACCGCGGCCGACATGGAAGACCTCACGGCGGGGCTGCGCGCGATTCTGGCGCGCGGCTGACGGAGGCGGTACGCGAGAGGCGTCGATGACCGAGACGAGCTCCGAGCGAAATCAGCGAGACCTCGACGCGCTGCTCGACCTCACGTCGAACCCGGCCGACCGGCTGTGGCGCTACCCCCTCTGCCACGCGATGGTGAAGCACGTGATGGCGACGCCCATCACGCCCAACCACGTGACGGCCGCCCACACGCTCCTCGGCGTGGCGGCGGGGGCGGTGATCACCGTCGGCACCCCGAGGGCCTTCGTGCTCGCGGGGGTGATGTTCGAGGTGCGGGCCATCCTCGACTGCTTCGACGGCGTGGTGGCGCGCGCGAAGAAGCTGTCGTCTCCGCTCGGCCGCTCGCTCGACCAGCTCGGCGACACCATCGGGTTCCTGTCGCTCATGGCGGGGGGCATGGTGTGCCTCGCGCGCATCCACGGGTGGGCGGCGGCGGCGGCGATCGTGGCGCTCACGTCGATGATCTCGGCGCTCAACACCACCGCGTGGGACTTCTACAAGCGGCGCTTCACGTCGCTGATCAGGCACGGCTACGACACCACCGAGGAGGAGCACGTCGCGCTCTGCCTCCAGTACGAGGAGCGGCCCGCGCTGTCGCTCTGGGTGAGCAGGGCCGTGTCGCTCTACGGCTGGGTGACCTTGAGCCCGCAGTCGCTCCCGCGGCTGCGCGAGCGCGTGGCGCGGCGCGAGCGGCTCGCCGAGGGCGAGACGCCGGCGGTGACGTCGGCGGGCCTCGCGCTCCAGGCGGCGGCGTCGCGCAACGACCCCGAGCTGCGCGCGATGCTCACGCGCGTGGGCGTGGTGGCGGGCGACAACGTGATCCTCCTGCTCACGGTGAGCCTGCTCCTCGGGCAGTACCTCAACGCCTTTCCGGTGGCGATGGCGTGGGGGGTGATGGTCTGGGCCTACACCGTGGTGAGCGCCAACCGTTATCTGGCCGAGGCCGAGCGGGCGCGGCCCAAAGAAGTCGTGAGCCGGTAAGAGCCCCTCTATGCCCATCGACAAGGCCGTCATTCTCGCCGCGGGCCTCGGCAACCGCATCTCGAAGCTGGGGAGCACCCCCAAGCCCTTCCTCCCGCTCGACGGGAGCGCCGGGGGCGACACCTTCGTCGACTGGCACCTCGACCGCCTGGCGGACTTCGGCGTGCGCGAGGTCTACCTCGTGGGCAACCGGCGCACCTTCCAGACGCCGCTGCGAGCGCGCCCTGGCACGACGGTGCGCTGGGTGCTCAACCCCACCGAGGACCTCTCTCGCTCGGGCAGCGGCCACTCGGCGTGGTTCGCGTGGCACAGCGAGCACGGCATCCTCGACGGGCGCTCGCGCGTGATGCTCATGGACGCCGACATCCTCTACGAGCCCGCGGTGCTGGCGGTGCTCGACGGCGACCAGTCGGGCGGCGCGTCGCGCACGCTGGTGTGCTCGGAGTACCGCGTGTCGAACGAGGAGGTGATGGTCTTCGGCCACGGGCGCCGCGCGGTGATGCACGGCAAGGGGCTTTTGCACACGGGGCTCACGAGGGGCCTCGAGTGCCTGGGCGAGGCCACGGGCATGGTGCTCTTCGAGCCGCAGGACCACGCCCTCGTCGCCGAGGCGACCGACTGGTGCATGCGCTACTCGACCGCGAAGGAGCGGAGCGAGCACGAGGACATCACCCAGCGCATGATGGCCGTGGGTCGCATCGAGGCCGCGTGCTTTCGCGACCTGCTCTTCATGGAGTGCGACACGCCCGAGGAGTACGAGCACCTGACGACGGTGTTCTACCCGAAGGTGCTCGAGCGCACGCGGTCGTAGCGCCGTGACGCGCCGCCACCTGCCGCTGGCCGACGACACCGCGGCGATGCTCCCGCCGCTGCACGCGCGCTGGGTCGACGAGCTGCTCGACGGAGAGTCATTGCCGCGCGAGCCCGAGGCGACGTGCGACGCGTGCGCGATGGTGCCCGCCGAGGGCGCGCAGCCCGCGGGCAGCCACTGGTTCAACCCGGCGACGAAGTGCTGCACGTACCTGCCCGAGCTCGCGAGCTTCCTCGTCGGGGCGATCCTCGACGAGGGCGGCGACGGGGCCCGCACGGTGCGGGCGCGCATGGCCGCGGGCGTGGCCGTGACGCCGATGGGGCTCCTGCAGGGCGAGGAGTTCCACGCGCGCTACGACGGCAGCGCCGAGACCTTCGGGCGCAGCGAGTCGCTGCTGTGCCCGCACTACGACGGCGGGCGCTGCACGGTGTGGCGGCACCGCGAGGCGACGTGCTCGACGTGGTTCTGCAAGCACGCGCGCGGCGCGGTGCACAAGGCGCTCTGGAACCGCCTGCACCAGCTCCTGCGCTCGGCCGACCGCGCCCTCGCGCGCCACTGCGCGGTGGAGCTGGGCGTTGCCGTCGAGGGCCTGGCGATGATGCACCCGATGTATGCCGCCAACGGCGCGCTGCGCGGCCACGACGTGATCCCCACCGACCGCCCGACGGACCCCTCGCTCTACGCGCGCATGTGGGGCGCGTGGGCGGGCCGCGAGGAGGCCTACTACCGCGCGTGCGCCCGCATGGTCGAGGGCATGTCGTGGGGCGACGCGCTCGCGGCGGGGGGGAGCGAGCTGCGGGCGCTCGCGGCGGTGGTGCGCCACGCGCTGACGCTGGCGCGCGGCGAGGCGCTGCCCGCGCGCGTGGCGTTCGACGCGGTGCACGTGGTGTCGATGGGCCCGGCGAGCGTGAGGGTGCAGGGCTACAGCTTTCTCGACCCGCTCGACGTGCCGCGCGAGCTCTTCGCGGTGCTGCACCACTTCGACGGGCGGCCCGTGGGCGACGCCATCGCCGCGGCGAGCGAGGCCGCGGGCGAGCCGGTGCCCGAGGGCGCCGTGCGGATGCTGGTGGACTTCGGGGTGCTGCGCGCGGTGTGAGGGCGCGCGCGGCGGGGTCAGTCGGGGTAGCCGACCATCTGGTTGCGCGCGGGGTCCCAGAGCTTGAGGCGCAGGCACGCGGCGATGTCGCGGGGGCGCAGCGAGGTCTTCACGGGGTCGCGCAGCTCGGGGATCTTCTCCATGGCCTCGGGCAGGCGGTAGAAGGGGATCGACGAGTTCAGGTGGTGCACGTGGTGGTAGCCGATGTTGCCGGTGAACCAGGCCATCACGGGCGAGCACTCCATGTAGCTCGACGACTCGAGGGCGGCGCGCGTGTAGCTCCAGGTCTCGCGCGGCTCGACGTGCATGCCGGGGAAGTTGTGCTGCGCGTAGAAGAGGTACGAGCCCGCGGCGAAGGCCACGAAGAGCGGGAGCACCTGCACGGTGAGGGCGGCCTCGAGGCTCGCGAAATGGGTGATGAGCCCGAACGCGACGGCGTGCATGAGGAGCACCCAGGGCCCCATCTTGTGCTTCTTCTTGTCGCGCAGGTACGGCGAGACGCACATGCCCCACGCGAAGATCGTGAAGTAGCCGAGGAGCATCGTGAGCGGGTGGCGGGTGATCTTGTACATGCGCCGCTGCGCGGGCGTCGCGCGCTGGTACATGTCGACGGTGAGCATCATGTACGAGCCCACGTGCGAGCCCACGAGCTGTGCCGTGTGCGCGTGGTGGTAGTTGTGCGTCTGCTTCCACACCGACGAGGGCGTGAGCACGTAGTAGCCGTAGAGCTCGAAGAGCCACTTCGCGGCCTTCGAGCCGCGGAGGATCGCGCCGTGCTGATAGTCGTGGAAGAGGATGAAGCCGCGCACCACCACGAGCCCCGCGACGACGGCGGCGGCGACGCGCGCGTACCACCACGGCAGGGCCGCGGCGCACGCGAGCATGAGCGCGAGCGCGCTCAGCGTCTCGACGACGTGACCCCAGCTCCGCACGCGGTCGTCTTCGGCGAAGGGGCGCGTGGCGTCGATGAGCTCCTTGCCTTCGCGCGGGGGCTTCGAGGGCGCGAGCGGCGGCACAGAGTCGGAGGCTGGCGCGAAGGCGTCGGTCGAGGGAACGGCAGTGTCCATGGGGCCTCATGCGGCGCTGAAGAACGCGCGGCGGTGTGGAAGCGCCCCGAACATATGGGAGTCGCGTAAACAGTAAAGTGCTTCGCAGTTTTCTCCAGGGTGCGAACCGTGATGCGCACCCTGCGAAGCGCGCGCGCCATGCGCACGTGCGTGCGCTCAACCGTCGGGCGTGCGCGTCCTGCCGCGCTGCCACCCGCTGAATGCGCGCGCCGCGGACCTCCACGCCGCGATGGGCGCGGTGTCGTAGGGCGCGAGGTCGACGGGGATGGCGCCGAGCACGTGCGCGCCGTCGAGCGAGGCGTGCACGCGCAGCGCGCGGAAGCGTACGCCCGCGCGGTGAGCCCTTCGCGCGGCGCGACCGAAGTCGGGGTCGTGCAGGTCGCTCGGTCGCACGCGGGTGGCGTCGGTGCGTTGCACGACGAAGAGCACGGTGGCGGCGTCTCCGCGCCGCGCCTCTCGCGCGAGGATCTCGAGGTGACGCGTCGCGCGCTCGCTCACCGAGTCGGGGAAGTACGCGCGACCGTCGGGGTAGACGAGGTGGCAGTTCTTGACTTCGATGTCGTGCGTGCGCCCTCGCACCGAGAGGCGAAAGTCGACGCGGCTGCCGGGCGCGTGCGGGTGCTCGGGCGTGAGCGAGCTCCACCCGCGCAGGCCCGCGAGCGCGCGCGCTTCGAGCATGGCCTTCACGATGCGGTTGGGCAGCGAGGTGTCGGCGCCGACGAGCGCGCCGTCGACCTCGCTCACGCACCACGTCCAGCGGAGCTTTCGCGAGGGAGACGAGGCGGGCGCGAGCCACACGCGCGAGCCGGGGCGCACGAGGCCCTCCATCGCGCCCGAGTTCACGCAGTGCGCGGTGACGGTCTGCCCGTCGCCGAGGGTCACGTCGGCGAGGAAGCGGTCGTAGCGTCGCACGAGGCGACCCTCGACGAGGGGCGCGGGCCAGGGCAGCGAGAAGCTCGGAGTGTTCATCACGTAGAGAGGGCGACGCAGTGATTGGTTGACGGTGCGGAGGGCGGAACATACATTGCGCGCCGGACTCACGAGTCCCTCGACGAGGGGGCGAACGGTTTCGACGTGGGTTGCGGAGTGATCGATGGCGCGACCGCCGGCCCGTGACGGCGTAAATACCGCGGGGACAAGAGCTGCGAACGACAACGCAACTCCCTTCGCTCTGGCGGCCTGAAAAACCCCTGAGCCGTCACTCGACGAGCCTGCCCGTGCTCGGCGAGTGGCGTAATCGAACGGGCTGGTCCCTCGCCCGCGCACCCGGGGCGAGGGGCGAGACAAACAGGGCGCTGGTTCCGCGGATCGCACGCCGGCTGGCCTGACGCGGGACGAGATCTGACAGTCGGCTAAGTCGTGTAGAAGTCATCGCCGAGCGCTCGCGGACCCGGGTTCGACTCCCGGCGCCTCCACCAGTTTTCCTCTCTCGTTTCGCCTAGTTAGGCACCCCCTCCCCCCGCGTTGCCGTCAGGTTGCCGTTGGCCCCGTTCGAGGGGCCGTCGAGCAGCCGGACGGCATCGCGGCGGACATCGGGGCTCAGGTGCGAGTAGCGCATCGTCATCTCGATCGTCGCGTGGCCGAGCAGCTCCTGCACGGCCTTGATCGGGGCGCTGCGCATCACGAGGTGGCTCGCGAAGGTGTGCCGCAGGACGTGCCAGCCGATGCGGCGCAGCCCGGCGCGCTTGCACGCCCGCCAGAGCGGCCACTTGGTCGCCGTCTTCGCGATCAGCTTCCCCTTCGCGTCTGAGAACACGAGCTCGCCCTTGAGGTGCCGGTGCCCCTTGAGCGACGCCAGGGCCTCCAGGCTCAGCGGGACCTCGCGCGAGCGCCCGCTCTTGGGCGTGCCGATCTGCCCCCGCGCCGCCGCGCGCCGGACCATGAGGCGCCCGGCGACGAGGTCCACGTCATCCCAGCGCAGGGCGAGGAGCTCGCCCAGGCGCAGGCCGGTCTTGAGCGCCACGGTGATCATCGGCTTCCAGAGCCCGTCGGCCCCCGCGATCAGGCGCTCGGCCTCCTCGAAGGTGAGGAAGTCGAACTCGGGGTCGGGCACCTTCATCCACTTCACCGCCGGGACGAAGTCGAGCTTCTCCCACTCGACGGCCACGGCGAGCAGCCGCCGCAGCACCGTCAGGTGGTTGTTGATCGTCTTCGGCGCGAGCCCGGCCTTGAGCTTGGCGGCCTTGTAGGCCTCGATGTCGCGCAGCTTGATCTCGTCGAGCCGCTTCTTCTCGAACGCCGGCGTGAGGTGCACGCGCAGGACCGAGGTCTTGGTCTGCACCTCCGAGGGCTTGTTGTTCGTGGCCGCGTACGTCTTGAGGAAGTCCTCGGCGAACGCGGCGAAGAGCGGCGGGGGCTCGGCCTCCTTCCTCCCGAACGAGCCGTCGACGAGGGCCTGCCGGAGGTCGCGCTCGTACTGCTCGGCGGCGCGCCGGGTCTGTGCGGGCGAGACCTTCCGGATGCGCTCGCGGCGGCCGTCCGGGTACTCGTAGTCGATGTCGATCATCCAGAACTTCCGGACCGTGCCCTTCTTCGGGTCACGGCGACTGACCTGCCTCACGCTCATCGTGATCTCCCAGAGCGCGGGGCGCGGCCTTGGCCATCGCGGAGCCACTGTAGCACCGCGTCGCGCGACAGCCGGATCGCGCGCCCGAGGCGCAGCACGCCCGGGATCTCCTTGCGCGCGATGGCGTTGTAGACGGTCTTGCGGTCGAGGCGCAGCAGCGCCGCGACCTCGTCGACCGTGAGCGCCGCGGGGAGCGCGGGGCTCACGGCGTCGCTCGGCGCGGCGGGTTCGTTCGCGGTGGCGCGCTCCCCTTCCGTGAGCGCGGCGCGGGTGTCGTCGGTCATGGCGGCGTCCTTCGCGCGGCGCCGCGGCTCGGGCCGCCGCGTCCGCGCGGTGGGTGGTGATCGGTGGGTGCTGTCTGCCCGTGCGCGTCGGCGCTCAGGCGTTGCGAGGTCGAGGCTCGTTCGAGACGGCCCCTGCACGCGTCGCGACGCGACGCCCGGTCGGGGTCGCAGCGCGCGAGGCCTGCCGCCGGACGGGATGCGCCGGACGATCCCGGGATCGCCGCGCCCGGGAGTCCCGACGACGGGGGCACAGCATGCATGCGCCCGGATCACTCGGCGTTTCACGGAGCACGTGGTGCTCTGGCCCGGCCCGCGTCCCCGCCCGGCGGATCAGCAGAGGACACCCGGCGCGTGGCAAAGATGAACTCTCGCGACTGCTCCGGGAGCGCCGCCGCCTGCCGTGGCTCCGGGTGTCACGCTCCCCATGCCGCGAGGGCGCTTTCGCGTTGCGTACGTCTGGCACAGACCCACGGAGCTCGTGAACCGCTTCCACCCCAGTCCTTTCGGAAAGGACATAGCCTGACCGCGGCTTCGGTTGTGCACTTCCCGCCGCGCGCGCGGGGCCAGTACGCTGCGGGCATATGGCACAAAAGGCACTCTTCATCGGCGTCGATCGGTACTCCGACCCATCGATCCCCGACCTCTCCGGCGCGCGGCGCGACGCGCTCGCGCTCGCGACGCTCTTCGAGGACACCGTCCCCGACATGGCCGTCCGGGCGCTCCTCGACGGCGCGGCGACTTGCGTCGCGGTTGAACGCGCGCTCGAGGATCTCCTCGGCGGCGCGGCTGGCGACGACACCGTCGTCGTGTTCTTCGCCGGGCACGGGTCGCGCGACCACCACCTGATCCTCCACGACACGGTGCGGGCGGACCTCGCGGGCACCGCGCTGCCGATGGCGCACGTCGCCGACCTCTTCCGGCGGTGCCGCGCGCGGGCGACGCTCTGCCTCCTCGACTGCTGCTTCAGCGGGGCGGCGCCCGCCCGCGTGCTGGAGGACACGCCGGCCGCGCGCGACCTCGCGTCTCCCTTCGAGGCGCTCGCCGGGAAGGGCCGCGTCCTGGTCGCCGCCGCCGACCACACGCAGCCCGCGTGGGAGCACCCGCGCACCCGCCACGGCCTGTTCACCCAGGCGCTCCTCGACGCCCTCCAGGCGCTGGCGGAGCCCGCCGACATCGCGCGCGTGATGGCCGACGTCATGCGGCGGGTCCAGGCAGACGCGTCGGCGCTCGGGAAGACGCAGACGCCCGTCTCGCTGGGGTTGATCGAGGGCGAGCTGAAGCTGCCGCCCCTCGTGCCCGGCGCGCGCTTCTACGCGGCCTTCCCCGACCGCCGCCCCGCCGCCGTGGCGACGATCCGCGACCTCGAAGCCGCCGGCGTGCCGCGCACGGTGGTCGACCTGTGGGAGGGCCGCTTCCCCGGCGGGCTGAACGAGCTGCAGCGGGCCGCGATCGCGCGCGGCGTGCTCAACGCCACCTCGCTGCTCGTCGTCGCCCCCACGGGCGCGGGCAAGACCTTCGTCGGCGAGCTCGCCGCCATGCGCGCGGTCGCCGAGGGGCGCAGGACGGCGTTCCTGCTGCCGTACCGCGCGCTCGTCAACGAGAAGTACGAGGACTTCGCGCGCGACTACGGCGACGCCCTCGGGCTGCGCGTCGTGCGGTGCACCGGCGACCATCAGGACCAGCGCGGCGCCTTCCTCAACGGCAAGTACGACCTCGCGCTCCTCACCTACGAGATGTTCCTCACGCTCGCACTCAGCTCCCCGGCCGTGATCGAGCGCCTGGGGCTCGTCGTGCTCGACGAGGCGCAGTTCATCACCGACCCGCGCCGCGGGATCACCGTCGAGCTGCTCCTCACCCTGCTGCGCGTCGCGCGGGAGCGGAGCGCGGAGCCGCAGGTAGTGGCGCTCTCGGCGGTGATCGGCGCGACGAACGGGTTCGAGGACTGGCTCGTCGCGCAGCTCCTCAGCTCGGACGTGCGCCCCGTGCCGCTCGTGGAGGGCGTGCTCGATCGCTCCGGCGCCTTCCGGCACGTCGGCGCCGACGGCAAGGAGGCGCGCGAGCAGCTCGTTCCTCCGGGGGAGATCCACGTCCGCCGTGACGGGGCGAGCGCGCAGGACGTGATCGTCCCGCTGGTCCAGAAGCTGATGCGCGACCCCAACGAGACGGTCATCGTCTTCCGCAACCAGCGCGGGCCCACCGAGGGGTGTGCCGCATACCTGGCGGCCGAGCTCTCGCTGCCGCCAGCGACGCCGGCCCTCGCGGCGCTCCCGCGGCACGACCACTCGACCACGTCGTCCAAGCTGCGCGCGTGCCTCGAACGAGGGACCGCGTTTCACAACTCGAACCTCGCGCGCGACGAACGGGTCGCGGTGGAGCGCGCGTTCCGGGCGGGGGCCCTGCGCGCACTGGCGGCGACGACGACCCTCGCCGCGGGCATCAACACGCCCGCGAGCACCGTGATCCTCGCCGAGCAGGAGTTCCTCGGCGAAGACGGGCGCCCGTTCACCATCGCCGAGTACAAGAACATGGCTGGGCGCGCGGGACGCCCCGGCTTCGGCCGCCCCGGGCGCGCCGTCCTCCTGGCCGAGACGCCCTTCGAGGCCGACCGCCTCTTCGAGCGCTACGTGCTCGGGCGCCCGGAGCCGATCCGCTCGTCCTTCGACGCCAGGGACCTGGAGACCTGGGTCCTGCGGCTCCTCGTGCAGGTGCGGCGCCTCCCGCGGGCGGACGTGGCGCGCCTGCTCTCGAACACGTTCGGGGGGTACGAGGCCGCGCGTCGGGACCCGAGCTGGCTCGGCGGCGTCACCCCTCGCATCGATGCGGTCGTGGGTAGGATGCTCGACTTGGAGCTCCTCGAAGAGGAGGACGGGCAGGTGCAGCTCTCGCTGCTCGGTCGCGCGTGCGGGCGCTCGTCGCTCGGGTTCAAGTCCTGCCTCCGCCTCATCGAGCTGCTGCGGGGGCTGCGGGGGCCGGCGCTGAGCGCGGAGACGCTCATGGTGCTCCTGCAGGTGATGCCCGAGGCCGACCAGGCCTACACCCCGTTCGCGAAGAACCTGCGCGAGGAGAAGGCGCGCCCGCAGCAGCTCGCGCAGCGCGTGGGGAACGACGTGGTGCGGGCGCTGCAGCGCCACGTCGAGGAGGAGGCCGACTGGCCGCGCCGGTGCAAGCGCGCGCTCGTGCTGTTCGACTGGATCGCCGGCCTCCCGATGGAGGAGGTCGAGCGCCGCAGCTCGCCCCCGGGGCGCTACGGGCAGATCGGGCGCGGCGACGTCGAGCGCTTCGCCGACGCCACGCGCTTCCAACTGCGGGCGGCCGCGGAGATCGCGCGCGTGATGCTGATGGGCACGGCGCCGACCGAGGAGCAGTCCGACGCGCTCCTGCGTCGGCTGGAGTTCGGCGTGCCGGCGGAGGTGCTTGGACTCCTCTCCCTGCAGGCGAGCTGGACGCGCGGGGAGCTGCTCGCGCTCCAGGCGATCGGCGTCGAGACGGCGGACGCGCTCTGGGCGAGGTCGAGGGACGACCTGCGCGCGGTCCTGGGCGACGCGCGCGTCGAGGCGCTGCAGCGGCTGCGGCCCGCGGACCTCGCGCCCTCGGTCTGAGGAGGCGCCGCGACGTCCGCTAGACTCACGGGGACACCGGCAGGGAGGAAGCACATGCCCATCGACGCAGACGCCGTCCGTTCACTCGCCGCACAGCACGAGGGAACCCGGCTCGACTTCAAGGTCCAGCAGTACGACTGGAAGGCGGAGGGGAACCTCGAGCTCGCGAAGGACCTCATGGCGATGGCGAACGCTCTCAGCCCGGGCGGCGGCAGCGCCTACATCCTCATCGGCGTGAAGGAGCGTCCGGACCACAGCGGGGAGATCGTCGGCGTCGCACCCGCAGCGCACCTCGACGACGCCTCGATGCACCAGAAGGTGCACCTGTACCTCAACCGCGCGCCGGACTTCTCCTACACCCAGGTCGACGTCGACGGCCTGAGCGTCGGCGTCTTCGAGGTGCGCCCGGGGCGACGGCCGATCTTCGCCACGGTGGACAAGGGGCCGCTCAAGCGCGGCGTCGCGCGGTATCGCGACGGGTCCTCGACGCCCCCGGAGGGCGCGTGGCCGGACCGCATCGTCGGGTGGTTCCAGGAGGACCACGCCCACCTCCTGCGTGAGGCGGAGGTCGAGGCGCTCCGCATCCAGACCGCGCTGCGCCCCGTGATCGTAGGAGCCTCCATCTCCAGCGGGTCGTGGACGTTTCTCGTGAAGAACGGCGGCATGGTCCCGTTCACGGTGAGCACGGTTCGAGCGGCGGTCCTGCCGACCGAGCAGGTGTGGCGGGAGAACAACGCGGAGCCTCCGGCGGACTTCCCTCGGTTTGACGCGAGGGCGACCCCGATTCGAGGGGAGCCGATGCGCCCCGAGGGGCCCGGCGCCGAGACCCGCGTCGAGTTCGACGCGGCCGATCTCACCAGACGGCTCCTGGGTCGCGCGGAGGTGCGATCGCTGCCGCAGTGGTTCAACGTCGAGGTCCGCGTCGAGGTCGAGGGACCGACGGGGCAGCGCACCTGGCACACCATGCTGCGGCAGCACCCGGCGCGGACGCCGTAGGACCGGACCTGGGGAGCATCCGATGATGCGACAGCGAATCCAAGGCGTCGTGGCGGCTCGCGGGGATCTGGGCGTCGGCCGCAGCTACCCGCCGTGGCTCGAGCGCGGCCACAGCCTACCGTTCGGGATGCTCTCGGACGACGAGTTCGAGGTGTTCTGCTACCTGCTGCTCGTGCGCGAGCACCCCACGGACGAGATCTACTACTACGGCAAGACGGGCGACGGCGGGCGCGACATCGTGCACCACCACGCGAACGGCACCGTCGACCTCATCCAATGCAAGCGGTACGCGACGAACGTCGGCATCGGCGAGGTGCGCGGTGAGCTCGCGAAGCTCTGCGTGAACCTTCACGCCGGCCTCATCCCGACGTCATTCCATCGCGTGGTCTTCTACGTCGCGACGGACCTCTCGGCGCCGGCCCAGGACCTCCTCACCTCCAGCAAGCGGTGGCAGAAGGTCGCCGCGAAGAGCCTGCGCGAGCACCTGCGCGCCGCCCCCGCGCCGAACCTCTGCGAGTTCGTCAAGACGTGGCGGCCCGTGTTCGCGCGGGAGACCGGCCTCCGGCTCACCGCGCGCGCCACGAAGCACGCCGACCTCGTCGACGAGTTCTTCGCGGTCCGGAAGGTCGTGGATGTCGGCGCGCTCGCGCCCCTCGTCGAGCAGGGGCGTCAGACCCAGACGAAGCTCGACGCTCTCCTGGCCCGCCACGAAGCCCCCCGCGAGAGCGTCGCCGAGTTCGAGGGCCCGGGCGGGGGCCCCGCGCTTCCGGTCGCCCGCTTCGTCGGGCGGGACGGCGAACTGGCCGAGCTGCGACGCGTGCTCGGCGCGGAGGGCGCCGGCTGCGTCGTGGTGACCGGGCTCGGCGGCGTGGGCAAGACGGCGCTCGTGCACCACTTCGTCGCGACCGAGGGGCGCGAGCTGTTCCCCGACGGGGTGTGGTGGCTCGACGCGCGAGCCCCCGCCGTCGAGTTCCAGCGCGTCCTCGCACGCATGGGGCTGGCGGGCGCGAACCCCGCGACCGAGGACGAGGCGCGTGCGCTGCTCGTCCGGACGCTGCACCACCGCGATGTGCTGCTCGTGCTCGACGACGTGGACCCCGACGAGGTCGACCCGCGCCGCCTGCTCGTTCCCGGCGGCCGGTGTCGAACCGTGTGCACCTCGCGCATCGCGACCCTCGCGGAGCAACTCGGGGCACCCGCCGCGTCCATGGCGATCGGCTCCTGGGATCCGGCGACGGCGCGCGGGTACCTCCGCACGGCCGCCGTGCACACGACCCCACCGGACGATGAGCTCGACGTGCTCGCGGAGCACGTCGGCCGCCTCCCCCTCGCGCTGCAACTGCTGGCGTGGTGGCTGCGCCGACCGGGCGTCACGCCCGGCGCGCTGCGGGCGAGGCTCGGGCGCGACTCGCTCAGCACCCTGGATCGCTTCGCGAAGGAGGTCGGCCGGGGCGTCGCGGAGACGTTCGTCGTGTCCTTCGAGAGCCTGCCGCCCCTCGAGCGGGAGGTGCTCCTCGCGCTGGCGTCGTGCGCGCGCGGGACACGCGCGGAGACCGTGGCGGCGGTCGCCGCGGTGAGCATGGAGGAGGCCGGCGGCGCGCTCGGTGAACTGTGGGAGCGCTCGCTCGCCGAGCACACGTCGAACGCCGAACGGGCGTGGAGCGTCCACGACCTCGTGCGGCTCTTCCTCCAGGCGCAGGAGGGCGCGGCGGCGCGCGAGGCGGCGCACCACGCCTACTGCATGGAGCGCCTCGCGGCGCTCCACAAGACAGGGGCGACCGACGGGTTCGACGAGGTGGTGCCGGAGGTGCTCGCCGCGTCCGACCGCGCCATCGGCCGGATGCGTTGGCGCGAAGGCTGGGAACTCCTGGCTGGCGTCGACGAGCGCTTGCGGCGTCGCGGCCGTCACCGCGACATGGTCGCCCGCTACGAGCGCATGCTCCCCCTCGTGCCGAGCGAGACGATCGACGCCGCGATCATCTCGGGCAACCTCGGCCTCTGCTATCGGTCTCTGGGGTTGCTGGAGCGCGCGACGGAACTCGTCACCCACGCCGTCGCCCTGACCGAGCGGCTGGGTGATCGGAGGGAGCAGGCCAAGCAGCTCTCGAACCTCGGCCTCTGCGAGAGCGTGCGAGGGAACACGCGGCGCGCCGTGGAGCACCTGCAGCGCTCGCTCAACCTCTCGGTCGAGCTTGAGGAACTCTCCAGCGCGGTCAGCGCCCTCACGAATCTGGCCGTCTGCCTCACGACGCTCGGAGAGCTCCCCCAGGCTGCGGCGATGTTGCGCAAGGCGCTCGAGATCGCGGACCGCTACGGGTGGGCCGAAGAACAGGCCAACATCCTCGCGAACCTCGGCGTCTGCGCGCGGCGGCAGGGGCAGGCGCGGGACGCGATCTCGCTCTTCGAGCGGGCGCTCGCCCTCGAGCAGCGGCTCGGCCGTCTGGGGGGCGTCGCCGCCGCGCTCGGGAGCCTCGGCAACTGCTACGGCGACCTGGACGACGAGGAGCGCTCGCTCGACCACCACCAACGAGCGCTCGCGGTCGAGGAGCAGCTCGGGCGTGAGGAAGGGATCGCGCTCGCGCACGGCAACCTGGGCACCTGCTTCGCTCGTCGCGGCGACTTTCACCTCGCGTTGGGGCACTTCCGCCGCGCGCTGGCGAGCGACGAGCGTCTTGGCCTGCTGGAGGGGCAGGCGATCGCGCACGGAAACCTCGGCCACACCTACCTGCTGATGCGCGAGTACGCGCAGGCGACCACGCATCTGAAGCGCGCCCTCGAGATCGACGAGGCCCTGGAGCGGCTCGAAGGTGTCGCGGACCACCTGCGAGACCTCGCGGCTTGCGCTGACGCGCAGGGGGAGCCGTTGCGAGCGATCGCGCTCCTCCAGCGCGCCATCACGATCGAAGAGAAGCTGGGGAACCCCAGCCGCCTGATCACCTGCATCGTCCTGCTGGGGTCAGCGCTGAGCGCCCTCGGGCGGGCCCAGCAGGCTGCGGAGTGCCTGGCGGCGGCCCTGGCGCTGGCGCGACGCGCGGGCATGGCGGACGACGACCCCAAGGTCCGCATGCTGCGCGCGGTGTTGCCCATGGCGCAGGCCGACGCGCGGGCGGTGGCGGCGGCCCCGCCACGAGCAGCGCCCCAGGACGCGCGCCCGGGCGAGACAGGCGCGGGCGGCCCGGGGACGGTGACGCCCGTTCGCGGAACCTCACCGAGGCCACGGCGACCGTAGGCACGGCCGGGTGGCGTCGCCTACACCGAGCCCGAGCGATACCGGAGGACGGGCCGGACGTTGCGGGGCAGCGCCGGCGCCGCGTCGTTGGCCGGGGGCCCGCCGTCGGGCAGCAGGTGGCTCAGGCACGGCCAGACGGCGAGCTTGCTCAGGTCGGCCTCGCCTGCGTCGTCGAAGGCCGCGAACTCGCGCGTGAGGTAGTCCTCGCCGCCGTGGCGGAAGCGGTACACGACGTGGACGAAGTCGCGCAGCTCGACGCGCTCGCCGACCTGCACGAACTCGGGCCCGACCTGCCGCACGATCTCGACGCGCAGGGGCTCGCTCGTCGCGGCCGCGGCCTCCGCGAGCTTGTCCAGGAAGGCCTGGTGCTTGAGTTCCGTGAGCATGGGCTACGCGAGCTCCTCGTCGTCTTCCTGGGCGGCCTCGGCCGTGGGGTCGAGCACGTCGAGGGTGCTTTCCTTCATGTCGATGATCGCACCCGGGAGCGGGTCCGCGCCACCGCCGATCACGCCGCGGAGCTGCTGGTGCACGCGGTGAGCGCTCGGCGAGGCGGAGTCCCCCGTGGCGCCGAGCAGGAACTCGAGGAGGCGCGCGACCTGCGCTTCGATCTCGCGACCGCGCGCCGCCCGGGAGACGCCGGCCGGCCCCGCCACGCGGAACCTCCAGCCCTCGGCGTCGCCGGTCGTGAGCTTCGTGCCGAACACGCCGCTGCCGCCCACGACGAGCCTCGGGAGGCGGGCGGGGCCGAGGAGCGCCGGCCGGAGCACGCGCTCCTTGCCGGGGCGGAGCGCCCGCTCGCGCCCGCGCTTCACGAGCGGCCTGAAGGCGAGGCTCCCCGCCGCGGCCGGCCGCGTGCGGCTCCAGTTGAGGATGCGCAGCGCCGCGACGAGCTCCTCCTGCCCGCCGGTCTCGTACGCGAACACGACGCGCGGGATCTGGCTCTCGGGGTCCACGGCGTCGCCGAGCGCGGCGGACTGCGCGAGCACGTCGACCCACGCCCAGGTGCCCACGGTCGTCGTCTTGATCTCGACGAGGGCGCGCACGGCGTCCGCGAACACGACGGCCGTCTCGCCGTCGCGGAAGAGCGTCGGGTAGAGCCAGGTGTCGACCACCATGAGGTCGATCTGGCGGTCGGTGGTCACGAGCTGCCCGTCCGGCCCGAACGCCGCGACGGCCCCGGTCAGCGCCTCGAAGCGGCGCGGCAGCATCTCGCGGAGCACCTGCACGATCGCCCGCTCGCGCGCGCCGCCCGTGAGCGTGCGGTGCGTCGTGAAGGCCCCAATGAGCGTCGCCTGGGCGCGGACGCGCTGCACGAGCACGTCGCGGAAGCGTGACCTGTCCATCGCGGCTCCCTGTATCACCCGCGGGCCGGCGCGCCCGCGGCGCCGCCCGACCCGAGACGGCGGAACGTGAGGTTGATGCGAGGCCCCGCTCCTCGCTGCGGCGGAACGGCGTGCTTCCAGAAACGCTGCATGGTGCCCTGCATCACGAGGACGCTCCCGTGCCCGAGCGTGAGTTCGTGGGTCTCCCCCGTTGCGTTGTGCTTCAACACGAAGCGTCGCGGCGCGCCGAGGGAGACGCTCGCGATCGGAGAGCCGGGCACGAGGATGGGCTCGTCGTCGGCGTGGAAGCCGAGCTTCACGTCGCCATCCTGGTAGTAGTTGAGGAGCACGCCCTCGAAGTGCTCGCTCGTGTCGGCGAGGGCGACGGACTCCACCGCGGCGGCGACCGCGCGCGGGCCTGGGAGCCACGACGCGGCGGGCCGCACCTGCCCCGAGTAGGCGTAGGGCACCGCGCCGATCCAGTAGGTCGCGAGGCGCTGGGGCACGCCGCGGATGCGCACGTGCTCCCACGGGATCTCGTCGCGCAGCGCGGCGAAGAGCGCGTCCGCGGTCGCGGCGTCGAAGAACGCGGGCGCGTACAGGAGCTCACCGCCGTCCGCGAGCTCACGTCGCACGAGGCCCCCCGCGTGGAACGCGAGGGGGCGCTTTCGTGCGGCGCCATCTCGCTCTTCGCGCACGTCCGATCCCGACGAGGTGTCGTCGATCATGGTCATACCTCCTCCACCGTACGGGGCCGGTGGATGCCCGTCGAGCACGACTCCCTCATGCGCGTAGCGGGCGGATCGTTGCGTGCCGCGTCGATGCAGCGCGACGGTCCTTCCCGAAGCGCCTCGCGGGACGCGATCGACGCCGCGCCCGCAACGCTCACCGTTCCGAGCGCATGAGGGGGGTGGAGGTCCACACATCAGGAGGTGCCCCGAGCGCGCGGTTCGGTCGTGGGTCCGCTCCGGGACGGGTGTCGGGTCCGACATCGATTCCCTGACGAACAACCCTATGCTGACCATGCGCTACCGCATCCTCGACACGCCCGAGAACTACCGGGCGGCCCGGGAGGACATCGACCTCGTGCTCCTGCTCATGAACGCACGCTTCACCTGGACGCGCGGCCCGCTCTCGCTCACTCCGTGCGCGACGCCGACGCGTGATCCCGCGACGGGGGCGTCCGTCGCGGCCCGCGGCAAGGTGGTCGTCGCCGACGATCGGTGGAGTGCCCTGCTCGTCGTCTGCTTCCTGCGCTGGGTGTCCGAGCGACTGCCCCAGAGCTTCGTGGAGCTCGACGACGAGTCCGGCCTCTGCCATCTCGGCCGCGTCACCTCCAAGACGGGCCGCTTCGGCATCCCCGTTCCGCGCGATGCACGCGCGCGCCAACGCCTGGAGGCGCGGCTCGGCGGCGCCGACGCCTTGAAGCGTGCGATCTGGCGGGCCGCAGATGGCGACTTCCTCCTCGAGGTCCACGCCTGGCCCTACGCGGCGCGTCGGGAGGTGCAATGCCTCGGCCTGCGTGAACGGTCGCTCCGGCGGATGAGTCTCCAACAGCTCGCCGACCGGATGCCGCTCCCGTGGAAGACCGAGCGCCTCGGCAACGCCTGAGCGTGTGACCTCCACGCAGGGGACGACCGGGTCCATGGACCCGACGCCCGGCCCGTTCGGACCGCCCGACCGCTCGCGACGCGAAGGCCACCCGGACCACCGGTCCCGACGCCATGCCGCCCGGTCGCTCCCCTGCACCTACCTGATGCTCCGGGGAACGCCTCTGCGCGTCAGGCTATGCCCCACCGCGAGGAGTCACGTCAGAACCCTCGCCCCGCCGTCGTCTTCACCTTGCGGGTCAGACGACCCGCCTGCGCGGGTAGAACGACCCGGCTCCCCGCAAGGGATCGGTCACGATCTGCGTAGAACCTCGGTGTTTCACCAGTGGCACGGCGCGTGAGTTACTGGGAGCACACGCACCAAGGGGTGATCGACATGGCCTCCCTCTTCTACGAAAACCTGGGGCTCCAGCGCCCCGAGATCGTGCTCAACCTAGTCTCGACCGGGTTGCGCGACTTCCGCGAGCACCTGACCACGGGCATCCGCGCGCTCGAACGCAACGACGCCGTGCTCCGGTGCCGGTGGCGCGCCCTGCCCGCCGACGAGCTCCGCGCGATGCCCGCCACGCTGCGGGACAGGGGCGTCTGGGTCGAGCTCGACGACGACGACGAGCGCGCCGAGAGCGAGCGCGCGCTCCGCGCCTTCTTCGACGAGCAGGCGCGCGAGGTCTACGCCCTCGACGGCGGCGACGGCGCGAAGCCCGACGCCCGCGTCGCGTTCGCGAAGGAGCGCCAGATCCGCGTCGTCGACCGCGACCCCGAGCGGCAGCGCCTCTGCCTGGAGCGCGCCCCCGACGGCGGCGTCCTCGCGCTGCGCCCCAACACGTACTCGCTCGCGATGCAGCGCAACGCGGTCCACTGGCTCACGGACCGCCCCGAGCGCGACCACACGCCGCTGCTGCAGCTCTTCCAGGGCCATCGGTACGTCGCCTGGGGGCGCGTCGAAGAGGCGCCGATCCCCGAGGACGGCTGGTTCCTCCTCCGCGCGCCCGCGAACGGCGCAGCGCTGCGGCCGGGCACCGAGGAGCAGCGCGCGTTCGTACGGCGCGCGCTCGGGACGCCGGACTTCGCCGTGCTCGAAGGGCCCCCGGGCTCCGGCAAGACGACCGCGATCTGCGAGCTCATCCTGCAGGCGCTCCGCGTGGGGCGCCGGGTGCTGCTCTGCGCGTCGACGCACGTCGCCGTCGACAACGTGCTCGAGCGCCTGATGGACCCGCGCAACCCGCGGCGCGACGAGGTGCTGCCGGTGCGCGTCGGCGACGCGCGCAACGTCTCCGACCGCGCGCAGCCCTGGCAGTTCGAGCGGCTCCGCGACACCAAGCGCCGCGAGCTCCGCGCGTGGCTCCGCGTGGTGAAGCCGCGCACGGCGCCGCAGCAGGCGATGCTCGACGCCCTGGAGCGCCCGAACTGCGACGCCATCGACCGGATCATCCTCGACAGCGCCAACCTCGTCTGCGGCACGACCGTCGGCATCCTCCAGCACCCGGACATCCGGGAGCACCGCGACGAGGTCGCGTTCGACCTGCTGATCGTCGACGAGGCGAGCAAGACGACGTTCCAGGAGTTCCTCGTGCCCGCGATGCGGGCGCGGCGCTGGGTGCTCGTCGGCGACGTGCGCCAGCTCTCGCCCTACGTCGAGGAGGAGACCTTCGCCGCGAACGTCGACGCCGCCCTGCCGAGCCCGGGCCTGCGCGACGCGACGCTCGCGGCGGTCGTCGCCGGCGAGGTGCTGCGGCGCCTGGGCGAGGGTGGCGGCTATGAGCGCGACCGGGGCGACGGGGCGACGCTCTTCGTCGACCCGAGCGCCGAGCTCCGCGCCCTCTGCGCCGAAGAGTGCGCCGCGCGCGGCGTTCCCCTCGTGGACCTCGACGCCTCGGGCGGCGACGCCCTCGCGCTCGCCTGCGCGCTGGTCGTCGTGGGCTCCGCGGACGCCGTGCGCGCGAACCTCGACCGGCTGCCGCTCGACCTCACGGTGATCCGCGGCGACGCCGAGGGCCTCGACGCGCTCGCGCGGCGCGTACGCCACCGCCGCGGCGACGCCGACGAGCGCTCGTGGGCCGGGGAGGTCGCGTGGCGCCTCGTGCGTCACTACGAGCGTCGCATGACGCGCCGGGAGCCCTCCTCGGGCGTGCCTGCGGGCGTGCTCGCGCTCCTGCCGCGCGAGTCGTCGTTGCAGCGCGTCGGCTTCGCGGGGCGGCGCGGGGGCGAGGCGGTTGCCGAGCTCCGCACGCGGATCGACGTCGTGCGCCGCGTCGCGCTGCCGTCGGTGCTCGAGTCGCTCCAGGAGGGCTTCGAGCGCCGCCCCGACCAGCGCGACGGGACCGCGCTCTCCGACGGCCTGCCGCCGGACGCTCTGCGCGCGCGGCACGTGCGGCTCACGTGGCAACACCGGATGCACCCCGACCTCTCGCGCTTCCCGCGGGAGCGGATCTATGACGGCCAGGCGCTGCAGGATCCCGCGGGGCTCGCCGATGAGCGGCGGTGGGACGCGCCCCCGTGGAGCGCCCGGGACGTGTGGGTCGACGTCGACGACAAGGGCCGGCGCGCGTCGCAAGGCCCCGCCGGTGGCGCGACGCGGAGCCCGCGCGAGGCACGGGCGGTGGCACGGGAGCTGGAACGCTTCGGCGCGTGGGCCGCGACGCACCGCCGGCCGGACGGCGAGCCGTGGGAGGTCGCGGTGCTCACGTTCTACCGCGCCCAGGAGCGCGAGCTCCGCGACCGCCTGCGGGCGCTCACCGGGGAGCACGGCGAGGCCCGCCACTTCCGGCTCCGCCGTGACGGCGCCGTCGCGGCCGTCGTCGAGCTCTGCACCGTCGACCGCTTCCAGGGGCACGAGGCCGACGTCGTGATGCTGTCGTTCGGGCGGTCCCGCGGCATCGGCTTCCTCGACAGCCTCAACCGCTTGAACGTGGCGATCACGCGCGCCCGCTACCAGCGCGTCGTCTTCGGCCGCCGCGCCAACTTCGACCACGACCGCGCGCCCGAGCTCCTCCGCGACTTCGCCCGGAGCGTCGCGGCGCGCACCTACGACCTCCAGGAGCCCTGAGCCATGCCCCCGAGCGACCCTGTGATCCCTCCGATGACCCTCTCGCTCACGCGCACGCCGGCCGTGCACTGCTTCCGGGCCGTGGGCGACGTGAGCTTCGCCCGCCAGCGCGAGGACCTGCGCGCGATCGCCATGTTCGCGGTCGAGCGCGGCGGCGCGCTGACCGTCGAGGAGTTGCACGCCGCGCTCCTGACGAAGCTGCCGCACGCCGCGAGCCGCCGGATGCTCGTCCTCGGCGAGGGGCTCGGCCTCTTCAAGCGCGAGCGCGACGAGCGCTGGGCGCTCACCGAGGAGGGCCGCAGGGCCGCCGACGAGGGCACCGTCTTCCTGCCCGAGCGCGGCGCGTGGACGGTGTGGCTCACCGACGACCCGCTCGTGCCGGTCGCCGAACGCCTCCTGCGCGTCGAGCCGTTCAAGGAGCCCGACGCGGGCGCCGAGGCGAAGCAGAAGAAGGAGACCGAGAAGCGCCGCGAGTTCGTGAAGCTCCCGGCGTGGGTCGAGGCGGCCCTCGCGGCGTTCGCCGGCACCCCGGGGTGGTCGAAGGATACCGGCCGGGCGGTGCGGGTGGTCCACCTCGAGTCCGAGGTGGAGCCCGCGGAGCCCCTGAGCGCGCTGCGGCTCACCGTCTCCCTCGCGCCCGACGCGGCCGGGTCCGTCGAGCTCCGCGGGACCGTCGACGAGGTCCACCGTGCGCGTGCGTTCGCGCCGCCGCCCGACCTGACCTTCCCCGCGGCGTGGGCGCTCGCGCTGGGCGCGCGGGCGCAGGACTGGGACGGGCGCTCGCTCGGCGTCTCCTTCGAGGAGCTTAACGACGCGGCGCGCGAGCGCTTCCGCCACACGCTGGCGGTCACGATGCCGCCGCATCGCGCCTGGGGTTCCTTCACGGCCGCGCCCGTGCGCGACGTGCCCGTGCGGGCGCGCGCCGCGCGCGACGCGCAGGCGTGGGCCGAATGGCTCGTGACGAGCGGCGTCACGACCTACGCCCCGACGTCGAAGTACCGCGCGCTCTGGGACGCGGCCGTCGCGCGCTTCCCCGAGCATCGCGTCGCCGCCGCGCCACAGCGCGAGCTCGCCGCGCGGTTCCGCGCGCCCTCCGGCCCGAACCCGCCGCGCTACTGGCACCTTCAGGCCCCGACCGACTGGAACCTCTGACGCGACGAGGACGACGCCATGGATGACGACAGCTTCAGCTTCACCGAGACGACGACCGTGGACCACACCCGAGACCCGCTCGGCGCCGCGTGGGTCCCGAACACCGCCCGCGCCGGCGTGGCGACCGAGACGGTCTCGACGGAGGTCTTCACGACCGGCCGCAAGCGCAACGCCGCGAGCTGGATCGCCCGCTGCATCGACGACGCGGCGGAGACGGTCGTCGTGTCGACCTTCCTCTTCGCGGACAAGGCCCTCGAAGAGGCGCTCCTGCGCGCCGCCACCCGCGGCGTGCGCGTGTACGCCCTGATGGCCGCGTCGACGCGCCTCGACCGGGAGCCGCGCGACGACGCGGAGTTCGACCTGCGGGTCCGCGACGAGCACAAGGCCATGCTCCGGCGCGTCGCCGGCCACGTGCTGGTGCGCTCGGCCGAGGACTTCCACGCCAAGCTCGTGCTCGTGGACCCGACGGGAGCCCGCCCCTGCGGCTGGGCCCTCACGGCGAACCTCACCTCGGAGGCGCTGGAGCGCAACGAGGAGCTCGTCGTCGAGCTCACCCGCGAGGAGGTGGGGCGCGCGTTCGCGTGGGCCCGGCACGCCTTCTGGGCGCGGGCGACGCACGAGCTCCTCGACGCCCTGCAGCTCGCCCCCTGCGTGCCCTTCGCGGAGGCGGCGGAGCCCGCGGCGGACGGTGCTGTCGTGGTCACCTGCGGCGCGACGCACACCATCCGCGACGCCGCGCTCGACGTGATTCACGCCGCAGAGCGGCGCCTCGTCGTCGCCTCGTTCGGCTGGCAGCTCGACCACCCGGTCGTGCAGGCGATCCTCGCGCGCGCCCGGGCCGGGGTCGCGGTGACCGTCCTCGCCCGCGTCCGGCCGTCGGTGATGCCCGCGCTCGTCGCGCTGCGCGAGGCCGGCGCGACCGTGCTGGGGTTCAAGTGGCTACACGCGAAGGCCATCTGGAGCGACCGCGGGGAGGCGCTCGTCGCGTCCGCGAACCTCGAGCGGCACGGGCTCGACCAGGGCTTCGAGGTGGGCGTGCGGCTCTCGGGCGCGCGGGCGGAGGCCGTGGGTCGCGCGCTCGACGCGTGGGCCGCCGCCGCGGCGCAGCGGCTCGAAGCCGCCGTCACCGTCGGCGAGGTGACCGGCGAGGTGCTGACCTGGCGCGGCGGGAGCCTGCAGCCCGTCGTCGTGGAGCCCTCGCGCGAGCAGACGCTCCGCGCCGAGACCGCCTCGTGCGTGACCCTGCTCCGCGCCCTGCCGCCCCCGGCGCTCGAAGCCCCCGCGAACGGGAGGCGCTTCCATCGCACGGTGGCGCGGCGCACCATCGAGTCCCCCGTGCTCTCGACGAAGGCCGTGAAGCTCGACCTGCCCGCCGCCCCGGAGCCGCCCTACCCGGTCTACCGCGAGCCCTCGGGCCGCGTCGTCGCGGTGGTCGAGCGGCCGAGCGAGGCGCCGCTCGCGCTCGCGCTCCTCAAGGCCCACGGCGTCGAGGCGGTGGTCCGACGCCCATGACCGCGCGCGGAGACCCGACGACGCTCCTCTGCTGGCACTCCGAGGGCCACGGCCTGGAGGTCGTGCGGGGCGCCGTCGAGCTCCTGCGCGCCGAGGGCGTCGTCATCGAACGCATCCGCTACCTCGCCGAGCACGGCACGGCGGTGACCGAGCGGGATGTTCGCGATGCGACGGGCGTCGACGGCGTGATCGTCCAGACGCTCGCGATCGAGGGGCCGACGAAGCACGCGTCCATCTACCGCGCGGTGCGCGACGAGGTCCTCCCCGCGGTGGCCCGGTGCGCACACCTCCACGTGAACGTCTCCCCGGGAACGCCCGCGAAGCACGCCGTCTGGCTCGTCCTGCATGCCGCGGGCGCGATGCCGGCCGGGACGCGGCTCTGGTCCTCGCAGGTCGACCGCCGCACGGGGCAGCGGCGCATCGAGCGCGTCAGCTTCGACGTCAACACCTACCTCGCGGAGATCCGCGCGGCGCAGCGGACGACGCCGACCGCGCCGACCTACGACCCGGAGGCCCGCTCGCCGGCGCGAGCGCGCTTCCTCGAGCGCTTGCGTCGCTACGCCGCGGTGCCGGGCGCGCCGCTCCTGGTGCTGGGCGAGCGCGGCACGGGCAAGACCCGGCTCGTCGAAGAGCACGTCGCCCGCCTCCGGTGCCGAAAGGTGACCACCGTCGCCTGCGGCGCGCTCGAAGGCGCCGACGCGCGCCTCGCCGAGTCCGAGCTCTTCGGCTACGAGGCGGGGGCGTTCACCGGCGCCGCGCGGGCCCGTAAGGGCCTCGTCGAGGAGGCCGACGGCGGCGTGCTCTTCCTCGACGAAGTGCAGGACCTCCCGCGCGCGCTGCAGCGCAAGGTCGTGCGGTTGCTTCAGGGGTCGCCGCGGCGCTTCCGGCGGGTCGGCGCGACCGCGGAGCGGATCGCCGACGTCGACGTGTTCTGCGCGTCGAAC
>JBDHVF010000008.1:0-30276 GCA_039809605.1 Polyangiales bacterium
CCTGCTCGTTGCGCTCGAGCTGATCGAGCGGCGCGAGCGACATGGGCGGAGGCGCCCCCGCGTCGGGCTGTTGTGGAGGGGGCGCCCCGCCGTCGTTGTCGTTGCCGCCGCCGCCGTCGCGGTCCGCGCCCGCGTCGGGCTGCTGCGGCGAGCCCGCGTCCTGCTGCGGCGCGCCCGCGTCGCCCTGCTGCGAGCCGCCGTCACCCTGCGACCCGCCGTCGCCCTGCGACCCGCCGTCACCCGGGCGCCCGCCGTCGCTCGACGCGTCGCTCGACGCGTCTTGCGAGGCGTCTTGTGATGCATCGGGGCCCGCGTCGGGGTGCTCGTCCTCGTCCTTGCGGCGCCGGGCGATCTCGAGGTTCCACGCGGCGTCGGCCCAGCCGGGGCGCAGGCGCAGGGCCTCTTTGTACGCGTCGATGGCGCTCTGCCAGAGGTGCTGCGCGAAGTACGTGTTGGCGAGGTTGTACGACGCTCGCGCGCGCAGCGACGACTCGATGTCCTCGGCGGGCGCGCCCGCGTAGCCTCGCGCGGTGTTGCGCATCTCGTCCTGCGCGCGCTGCCACGCCTCGGGCAGCCCCGCGTCGGGCTCGAGCTCGGGCAGCACGCCGCCGTCGCCGGGCGGCGCCGCGATGCGAAAGCGCGCGAGCCCGCGGTTCATGTGCACGCCCGCGTTGCGCACGCCGTCGCCGGGCGCGGCCTCGTAGCGCGCGAGCGCGCCGGGCCAGTCGCGCCCTTCGAACGCGCGGTTGCCCTCGCGCACGTGGGGTTCGAGCGTGTCGCGCGGCGCCCACGCCCACGCGGTGAAGCCCGCGAGCGCCGCGCCCGCAAGCGCGGGAAGCGCCCACACGGGTGGCCTCCACGCGGCCTTCTTCCGCTTGCGCGCGGGGCTCATCGGGCGCCTCCCGCGCGGCGGCGCAGGCGCTCGGGCACGAGCACCGACGCGGCCACGAGCAGCACGAACGCGGGCACGAGCACGGGCAGCACGAGCTCCTCGTAGAGGGTCTTCTGCGTCTCGGCGAGCTCGGCGCGGCGCAGCCGGGCGAGCTGACGGCGCACCGCCTCGATGCCCACCTCGCCCTGCCGCGGGCGAAAGTACGCCCCGTTGCCCTCGCTCGCCACCTGCCGGAGCTGCTGCTCCATCTGCGGCGTGAACTGCGTCTGCTTGACCTCGCCGCGCGAGTCGCGCTCGTAGCCCGCGATGCGCCCGTCGGCCGTGTACGCGGGGATGGGCTCGGGCGCCGCGCTCCCGATCGCGTCGATGTAGACCTGCACGCCCTCGCCCGCGGCCTCGCGCGCGGCGGCCACGGGGTCGCCCTCGAGGTCCTCGCCGTCGGTGATGAGAAGAATCACCTTCGAACGCCGCGCCGCGAGCGGGTCGCGGTGAAGCAGCTCCCTCGCCGCCGTGAGCGCGCGGCCGATGGACGTGCCCTGCACCGGGAACTCCCACGGGTGCGCGTCGCGGAAGAAGCGCAGCGCGGCCTCGTGGTCGGTGGTGAGGGGGTACTCCATCGTCTCGCCCGCGAAGAGCACCACGCCGATGCGGTCGCCGGGCTCCTCTTCGAGCAGGCGCACGAGCTCGGCCTTCGCGCGCTCGATGCGCGAGGGCTGCACGTCGCGGGCGAGCATCGACTTCGACACGTCGAGACACACCACCACGTCGATGCCCCGGCGCGACACCACCTCGGTGCGCGACCCGTGCTGGGGCCTCGCGCCCGCGAGCGCGAGCAGCGCGGCCGCCACGAGCACCATCGCGGCCCGCGCGGCGCGCCAGCCCGCGGGCGAGCCGTCTCGCAATCGCTCGACGAGCGCGGGGTCGCCGAAGCGGGCCATCGCGCGCTTGCGCGCCCACGCGGCGAAGCCCATCGCGGCGCCCATCACGGGCACGAGCGCGAGCAGCGCCGCGAGCACCCAGGTCGGCTCGCCGAGCCTCACGGGAACCTCCTCAGGCGCGTGGCCGAGAGCAGCGCCTCGAGCGCGAGCGCGAGGAGCGCGGCGATGGCGACGGGCGCGTAGAGCTCGCCGTAGCGCACGCCCGCGTCGGCGATCTTGCTGCGCTCGAGCTGGTCGAGGATGCGGTGAAAGCTCCGCTCGAGCGTGGCGCGGTCGGCCGCGCGAAAGAACTCGGCCCCGGTCGAGCGCGCGATGTCTTCGAGGAGCTGCGGGTCCACGGGGAAGCGCTGCGTCTGGTAGACGGGCTGGCCGCGCAGGTCGACGCCCTCCTGCACCGGGGCCTCGTCGGACTGGCCCACGAGGATCGTGTACACCTTGCAGCGCAGCGCGACGGCGAGCTGCGCCGCCTCGCGCGGGTCGACGTGGCCGGCGTTGTTGGCGCCGTCGGTGAGCAGCACGACGACCTTGCTGCGCGCGTCGCTGCGCCGCAAGCGGTTGAGCGCGGTGCCGAGCCCGTCGCCGATGGCCGTGCCGCTGCCGTCGATGAGCTCGAGGTTGAGCGCGTCGACCATGCGCTGGAGCACGGTGTAGTCGAGCGTCGGGGGCACCACGGTGTACGCCTCGCGGCCGAACACCACGAGCCCGATGCGGTCGCTCCGGCGGCGCCGGATGAACTCGGCGACGACGTCCTTGGCGGCCTGCAGGCGCGTGGGCTGGAGGTCGGCCGCGCGCATCGACCCCGAGAGGTCGAGCGAGAGCACGATGTCGATGCCCGAGAGCTCGAGCTCGTCGGGCGCGTCGACGCGCTGCGGCCGCGCCATCGCCACGCCGAGGAGCACGATCGCCACCACGCGCAGCGCCGCGGGGAGCTGCACGAGCCGCGCGCCGAGCGTGCGCGGGGCCGCCGCGAGCGCCGCGCCCTGCGACACGAAGAGCCTCGCCGACGACTCGCCCGGCGACGCGCCGAGGGGCCTGTAGAGGTAGCGCGCCCCGAGCCACGCGAGGCCCGCGAGCGGCAGAGACAAGAGCGCGAGCGGCCACCGGAGCCGCACCTGCCAGCCCTCGGACCACACCCACGCGGCCGCCGCCGTCGCGAGCACCGTGAGCATCGCCGCGGCCATCGCCGCCGCGCTCGCCACGGGCGACATGCGCTTCGGCGCGGGCCTGCGCGGGCGCTGCTGCGCGCGCTTCACCGAAGCGCCGAGGGGAGCGCGCGGCGTCACGGCGAGGCCCCCGCGCCCTGGGCGGGCAGCACCGCGGGCTTGCCCCGCTCGACGATCGACACGGCCGACTTGAGGATCTCGTCGGCCTCCTCGTGCGAGGGCACGTAGCCCGCGAACTTCACGAGGTCGCACTCCGAGAGCAGCCGCTCGACCTCGACGAGGGTCACGCCGGGAAGGGGGTTTCGCTTCACCTGCGCGAGCACCTCGTCGGAGGTCATCTCGATCGCGTCGAAGCCCCGCATCCCGCCGAGGTACCTGCGGATCACGTCGGAGATGGCGTCGTAGTAGTCCTTGGTGTGGCCGCGCGTGAGGAGGTCGCCGCGGGCGAGCGCGTCGAGGGCCTCGCGCGCGACGAGGTAGGGGTGCCGCGGCGGCGGCGGCGGCGCGACCTTTCTGGGCCGCCGGCGCCACCACGCGCCCGCGGCGAGGGTGCCGACGACCACGGCGAAGGCCGCGTCGGCCGCGAGGGCGGCGTGGCGCAGCGTGAGCGCGCCGAAGCGCACCTCGGCGGGCGGGGTGATGTCCTTCGGCAGCGGGTGCGGGGTGTTGCCGAACACGCCCCGCACGCGGAAGCGCACCTCGGGGGTGCACACGCGCGCGATCTCGTCGCCGGTGTTCACGCGCGCGGGCAGCGAGGCGATGACCACGTCGGCGACCTTGAAGGGCTGCACGGCGACGGAGACGTCCGTGGTGACCCAGCCGGGGTCCGCGGGGCGCGCGCTGCGGTCGCGCTCGGGCTGGTCGCGCGCGTAGTCCATCTCGATCGCGGGCTGCTGAAAGGCCACCACGTCGGGGTCGAACTCCACGCGGTCGCGCGACCTGTACCTGAAGCGGTACGAGATCACCACGCGGTCGCCCACGCGCGGCTGCTCGGGCCCGAGGGTGACGCTCACGGTGGGCGCGCGGTCGGCCGGCAGCGGGTCGGGCGTGCACGCGCTCGCGGGCGCGGCGTCGCTCACCGCGGCGTCGTCGGGCGCAGCGTCCTGCACGGCGGCGTCCTGTGCGAGCGCGGCCGAGGGCAGGAGGGCGAGGGCGAGGGCGAGGGCGCGGCTCACGCGTGCATCCTCCTCGCGCGGCGGCGAAAGAACTCGGCCAGCGGCGCGATGTACGGCCGGTGCGTGGCGATGGCGATGGAGTCGAGCCCGAGGCGCTTGAAGAGCGTGTCGCGCGCGACCTTCTGCTGCGTGACCTGGCGCCTGTAGGCCTCGCGCACGCGCGCGCTCGACGTGTCGACGGCGATGAGCTCGCCGGTCTCGAGGTCCTCGCACCAGGCGATGCCCACGTCGACGAGCTCGTCTTCGCGGGGGTCGGTGACGGTGACGGGCACGAGGTCGTGCTTCGCGGCGGCGACGCGCAGCGAGTGCTCGTAGTCGTCGCCGAGAAAGTCGCTCACGACGAAGCACACGGCGCGGCGGCGCGAGAGGTGGCCGAGCACGTCGAGGGCGCGCGCGAGGTCGGTGCCCCGTCCCTTCGGCTGAAACTGAAGGGTCTCGGCCACGACGCGCATGACGTGGCGCGGGCCCTTGCGCGGGGCGATGACCTTCTCGACGTCGTCGGTGAAGAGCACGAGCCCGACGCGGTCGTTGTTCTTCACGGCGCTGAAGGCGAGCACGGCGCTCACCTCGGCGACGAGGTCGTGCTTGAAGGCGTTGCGCGTGCCGAAGCGCTGCGAGGCCGACATGTCCACGAGGAGCATGACGGTCATCTCGCGCTCCTCGCGAAAGACCTTCACGTGCGGGGCGTTGGTGCGGGCGGTGACGTTCCAGTCGATGAAGCGCACGTCGTCGCCGGGCAGGTACATGCGCACCTCGTCGAAGGCGAGGCCGCGGCCCTTGAACACCGACGCGTACGTGCCCGCGAGCTGGTCGTTCGCCAGCCTCGCGGTGTGGATCTCGATCTTGCGGAGCTTCTTGAGGATCTCCTTCGAAATCATCGCCGACCCGTATGGGCTCTCAGGGGACCTCGACGGCTTCGAACACCCGGGCGATCACCTGGTCGGCGGTGACCTCCTCGGCCTCGGCCTCATAGGTGAGCGACACGCGGTGGCGGAGCACGTCGAGCCCGATGGCCTTGATGTCTTCGGGGATCACGTACCCGCGGTGCTGGAGGAACGCCCGCGCGCGCGCGGCCATGTTGAGGGCGATGGTGGCGCGCGGCGACGCGCCGTACTTGATCATCGGCGCGAGCTCCTTGAGCCCGGCCTTCGCGGGCTCGCGCGTCGCGAACACGATCGAGACGATGTAGTCCTTGAGCTTGTCGTCGACGTAGATCTCGGGGATCACCGCCCGCGCCTTCACGATCTGCTCGGGCGTCACCTTCGCCGACACCGACGGCGTCGAAGCGCCCGTCTGCCGGTCCATGATGGCCCGCTCCTCTTCGCGCGTGGGGTAGCCCACCTTCACCATGAGCATGAAGCGGTCGACCTGCGCCTCGGGCAGGGGGTAGGTGCCCTCCTGCTCGATGGGGTTCTGCGTCGCCATCACGATGAAGGGCTCGGGGAGCTTGAAGGTCTGGTCGCCGATGGTGACCTGGTGCTCCTGCATGGCCTCGAGCAGCGCGCTCTGCACCTTGGCGGGCGCGCGGTTGATCTCGTCGGCGAGCACCAGGTTGGCGAAGATGGGGCCCTTCTTGGGCACGAAGGTCCCGTCCTGCGGGCGGTAGATCACCGTGCCGACGAGGTCGGCGGGCAGCAGGTCGGGCGTGAACTGCACGCGCGCGAACTGGGCCTGGATCACCTCGCAGAGCGTGCGAACCGTGAGGGTCTTGGCGAGGCCGGGCACGCCCTCGAGCAGCACGTGCCCGCGGGCCAGCAGCCCGATGAGCAGCCGCTCGACCATCGTGGGCTGGCCCACGATGACCTTGCCCACCTCCGAGAGGATGTCGTCGATGAACTTCGATTCAGCCTGGACCAGCTCGGTCAGCGCGCGGTTGTAGCTCATGGCGATGGGGTCGCGTTGCTCGTGGGGCGTGGGGGTGGCGCTCGCCAGTACCCCAAACGCACGGCCCGTGGCAACTGCGGCGAGAACCCGCGGGCGGGGCGGGCCATTCCCGCGGGCGCTCAGCCCTTCGAAGCGCGCACGATCTCGGTGCCCATGCCGCTGTCGGTGAAGATCTCGAGGAGCACCGCGTGGGGCTTGCGCCCGTCGAGCACGTGGACCTTGCGCACGCCGCCGTCGATGGCGTCGAGGGCGCACTCGATCTTGGGGATCATCCCGCCGTCGATCACGCGCTCGGCGATGAGGTCGCGCGCCACGCTGGCCGACAGCGACGAGAGGAAGGCCCCGTCGGCGCCGCGCACGCCCTCGACGTCCGTGAGCAGGATGAGCTTCTCGGCCCGCAGCGCCTCGGCGACCTTGCCCGCGGCGGTGTCGGCGTTGAGGTTGAGCGACGCGCCCTCGGTGTCGACGCCGATGGGGGCGATCACGGGGATGAAGCCCGCGCGCATGAGCTCGACGACCACGTCGGGCGTGACGTGGCGCACGTCGCCCACGCGACCCATGTCGACCTCCTCGCCGTCGCGCGTGACCACGGGGGGCTGCTTGTCGGCGAGGATGAACCCGTCGTCCTTGCCCGAGAGCCCCACGGCGCGGCCGCCGTGGCGGCAGATGAGCGAGACGATGTCCTGGTTGATCGAGCCCGCGAGCACCATCTCGACGACCTCCATGGTGGCGTCGTCGGTCACGCGCAGGCCGTCGACGAAGCGCGAGTGAACGCCCGAGCGCTTGAGGGCCGTGCTGATCTGCGGCCCCCCGCCGTGCACCACCACCACGTTGACGCCGATGTACTTCAGCAGGCACACGTCGCGCGCGAAGCTGTCCTTGAGCTCGGGCGCGACCATCGCGTGGCCGCCGTACTTGATCACGAACGTCCTGCCCTGAAAGCGCCGGATGTACGGCAGCGCCTCGAGCAGCACGCGGGCCTTCTCGACCGCGGTCTCCATGGGCCGGCGCTTGTAGGCGATCCCGCGCGCCCGCACAACGGGGTCGTCGCGCCGCGCGCTCTGCTACGATGCGCGCGAGAAGACCCCCCGTGCGCTTCAAACCCCACGAGATCGACCGCGAAGGGGCCGCGCGCGCCGTCGACCTCGCGCGCGACGCGGGCGTCGCCGTCGACGACCCGCGCGCCCGGCAGATCGTGGAGACCCTCGGCGCGGCGGGCGCGGGCGTGCTGCCGTCGCTCCTGCGCGTGCCCGAGGTGGCCGCGGCCGCCGGGCGCGAGCTCGACGCGTGGGGGGTGATCGAGCCCGCGCGGGTGCCCGCGCCGTCGTTCACGGAGGGCCGCGCGCCCGACCTCGCCGAGGCCAAGCGCGCGCTGCGGCGCATGCGCGACGAGGCCCTGGTGCGCACGGCGCTGCGCGAGCTCGCCGCGATCGACGACGTCGACGCGACGGCGCGCGAGTGGTCGACCGTGGCCGACCGCTGCGCGGCGTGGGCGCTCGCGGCGGTCGAGGCGGCGGTCGAGGCGCGCAACGGCCCCCCCCTCGACGAGCGCGGCGCGCGCTGCCCCTTCGTGGTGCTCGGCATGGGCAAGCTCGGGGGGCAGGAGCTCAACCTCGGGTCCGACATCGACGTGTGCTTCTTCTACGGCACCGACGACGGGGCCGCGGGCGGGCGCACGCTCAACCAGCACTTCGGGCGCGTGGGCACCACGCTCTCGGAGGTGCTCGGCGAGGTCACGGGCGACGGCTTCGCGTTCCGCGTCGACCTGCGGCTGCGCCCCGAGGGGAGCCGCGGCCCGGTGGCCAACTCCGTCGCGAGCGCCGAGCGCTACTACGAGACATGGGGGCGCACGTGGGAGCGCGCGGCCCTCCTGCGCGCGCGGCCCGTCGCGGGCGACCTCGCGCTCGGCGCGTCGCTGCTCGACGTGCTGAGGCCCTTCGTGTACCGGCGCTCGGTCGACCCGTCGGTGGTCGCAGAGATCGACGCGATGCTCCGGCGCGCGCGCAGGGAGCTGCTCCGCGACGACGCGAGAGACCTCAAGCTGGGCTGGGGCGGCATCCGCGAGGTGGAGTTCTTCGTCCAGTCGATGCAGCTCGTGTGGGGCGGCGCGCGGCCGCAGCTCCAGCTCGCCGGCACGCTGCCCGCGCTCCAGCGGCTGCACGCGCTCGGGCTCCTGTCGCACCGCGAGGCGCGCGCGCTCGACGACGCGTGGGGCCTCCTCCGCCGCGTCGAGCACCGGGTGCAGGTGATGACGCCGTACGCGACGCACGAGCTCCCCGAGAGCCCGGCGCGCCTCGACGCGCTCGCCCGCTCGCTCGGCTACGCCCACGGAGACGCCCTCGTCGAGGCCCTCGACGTCGCGCGCCGCGCGGTGCGCGCGCTCTACGACTCGGCGCAGCCCGGCGGAGCGCCCGCGACGAGCGACACGCCCGAGGCCGCGCTCGCTCGCGCGGTGGCCTCGGGCGCCCACGTCGAGCGGGTGACGGCGCTCGCGGGCGAGACGCTGGGCGCGCGCGACCCCGAGCAGGCCGCCGAGCACCTCATGCGCCTCGCGCGTCGGGCCGACCTGCCGCTCGCGCCCGGCATGCTCGACCGCTACCCCTCGCTGGGCGCGCAGCTCCTCGAGGAGGTGCGCGACGCGCCCGACCCCGACATGGCCCTGCGCCACCTCGCCGACCTCTTCGAACGCCTGCGCCCCGCGGAGCCGTACGCGCGGCTCCTCGCGGAGCATCACGAGAAGGCGCGCGGGCTCATCGGGCTCTTCGGCGCGAGCGAGCACCTCGCGCGCGCGCTCCTCGCGCGGCCCTCGCGCATCGACCTCGTGGTGGCGGGCGGCGGCGCGCCGGGCGCCGACGCGATCAGGGCCGACGTGGCCTCGGCGGCGGCGCGCGCACGCGAGGAGTGCTCGGGCGACCCCGAGTCGGTGGTGGGGGCGCTGCGCGCGACGGCGCGCGAGGCCGCGCTGGCGATCGGCCTGGCGGACATGGCCGGCGCGCTGTCGCCGCCGGAGGTCACCGAGCGACTGAGCGCGCTGGCCGAGGCCGTGGTGACCGAGTCGCTGTCGCTCGCCGCGGCGGAGTGCGTCGAGCGCTTCGGCACGCCGAAGGGAGGCGGCGCGCTCGACGGCGTGTCGGTGATCGCGCTCGGGAGCCTCGCGGCGCGCGAGCTCGGGCACGGCGGCGACCTCGACCTCTTGTTCGTGTACGCGCGCGACGGCGAGACCTCGGGCGGCCGCAGGGGGTCGGTGACGACGCACGAGTACGCGGTGCGCCTCGCGCAGAGGGCGCTGCTGTTTCTCTCGATGCCGCACGAGGCTGGCCCCGGCTACGCCACCGACACGCGGCTGCGCCCCTCGGGCTCGCAGGGCACGCTGGTCACCTCGCGCGACGCCTTCGCGCGCTACCACGACGAGCGCGCCGCCTCGTGGGAGCGGCAGGCCCTCTTGCGCGCGCGCCCCGTCGCGGGCGACGCGCGCTTCGGCGACGAGATGCTGGCGCTCGTCCACGCGATCGCGTACGAGCGCGGCCCGGCCGACCTCACCGAGCTCCGCCGGCTGCGGGCTCGCATGGAGCTCGAGCTCGGACGCGAGGATCGCGGCGAGGTCGCGATCAAGTACGGCCGCGGCGCGCTGGTCGACGTCGAGTTCGCCGCGCAGGCCCTGCAGATGGAGCACGGGCGCGACCCTCGCGTGCGCACGCCGAACACGCGCGACGCGCTCGACGCCCTGCGCGGCGCGGGCTACCTCGACGGCGAGTCGTACCGTTCGCTCGACGAGGGCGAGCGGCTCTTGCGGGCGGTGCTGCTCGCGACGCGGCTCACGACGCTGCGCGGGGCGCTCGTTCCGTCGGCGCGCTCTGCCACCACGGTGGCGCGGCGCCTGGGCTACCGCGACCGCGCGTCGGCCACCGCGCTCGAGTCGCTGCTCGCCGACGTGAGCGGGGCGCGCGAGGGCGTGCGCAGGGCGTTTCAGCGCGTCATGAGCGGCCTCGAAGCGCGTCGAGGTGGGTGACCAGGTCTCGCGCGATGCCGGGCGTGTCGGCGTCGTCGGGCAGGCCGTACCGCCTCGTCGCCCCGTCGCGCAGCACGACCACGAGGTCCCCCGCGGGGTCGCGGCTCCACCCGCCCGCGTGAGGCTCGCTGCGCGCGGTCGTGACTTCGCCGAGCGCGAGACGCTCGACCACGCCGGGGTCGCGGTAGACGAGCAGCGCGCGCCCATCGGCCGACACCTCGACGCGGCGCGCGACGCGCGACCGCAGCGCCGACACGAGCATGACCACAGAGACGCCCGCGCCGAGCAGCGCCATCGGCCGCGTGACCGCGCCCAACGGAGCCTCTCGCGCGAACCAGCGCACGAACGACATGAACCACGCGAGCGAGACGCCCGTCGCGAGCGCGACGACGACCTTCCACGCGAGCGATGTGCGCGGGCTGTCGTAGAGCACGCCGTCGTGCTCGTCGTGCGTCGCGGCGGGTGAAGACATCGGGCGGGTGAGTCTACCGCCCGTCGGGGGTCAGAAGCGCGGGATCCTGAGAGCCTGCACGCGGAACATCCCGCGCTGCATGACGCGGCGGTCGATGTTGTTGATGTTGCGCTCGCCCACGGGCATCTCGGTGATGGGGGCCGGCGAGACGCCGCGGGCCCTGCGGGGCCGGCCGAGGTACGAGGCGCACGCGCGAGAGAGGTGCATGCGAAGGAGCTCTCGCGTCGAGGCGAGCGAGAGCTCGGGGAGGTTCACCACGAGCACGCGGTCGACGCTGTGCGGGGCGCGGGCCTCGAGCTCCTCGGCGATCACCGCGGCCACGACGTCGGTCGGGGCGATGAGCACGTACGGCCGCCCGGGGAGCGTGTCGCAGGTGAGCAGGTCGGCGACGAGCTGCACGCTCGGCTTGCGGGCGTCCCACATCACGATGATCGGCACGCCGCCCTCGGCGTCGGCGCGGGCGATGATCTCCTCGGGGCGCTCGTCGCGGGTCACGAGCCGCTGGGCCGTGATGCCCGCGTCCGAGAGCGCTTCGCTGATGGGCAGGCAGATCACGGGGTCGCGCCGCGCGATCACGATTCCACAGGTGTACATGGTTCCTTCCGTCACACCCAGGTCAACGGAAGTGTTTCCGGCGCCCTCAAGCCGGGCCGTAGAGATTTCTGCCGGGCCCCTCCTCGACCTCGCGGCGACCGTTCACTGGCCCCCCGTGAACCGCCCTTCACATGCTCTGCCTCTCCCTCTCCGCCCGCAGATCGATGAACGTGACGACGGAATGCGCTCCACGGGGCGGCGACGTGCGCCACCGCCTCGAAAACCTGCTACCGATACGAAAAGGTCGCTGGCCTTGCCGTTGCAGTCGGCCCTGCCAACGCTCCTCGAAAGGGGTCCTGACCTGCCATGAACAAGCACGCGCTCACCTCTCTGTTCTCCCTGTCGATGCTCCTCGCGTCCTCCAGCGCCTTCGCCCAGACGTTCTCCGCGGGGGGGTGGATCGGCGGCGGCATCTCGGTCAGCGCCGGCGTGCAGGTGGGCCCCGTCCCCCCGCCTCCTCCGCCTCCTCCCCCGCAGGAGGTGATCGTCATTCAGCAGCGGCCCGTGTACATCCCCCCGCCCCCGCCGCGCATCGTGGTCGCCACCGTGCCGACCTACACCTATACGACCACGACGACGGTCTCGTACCTCGGCACGAACCGCCGCGCACTCGGCCTCGGCGGCTTCGCGGCGGGCCTCGGCTTCGGATCGCACGGCGATGACGGCGCGCGCGGCATGGGCGGCGTCGGCGCGACGTTGCGCTACCGCCAGCACCCCATGTTCGCGACCGAACTCTCGATCGCGGGCATGGCGGGCACGGACTACAACAGCGACTCACGCGTCGAGGTGCCCGTCACCCTCAGCGAGCTGATCTACTTCAACCCGCAGAACCGCTTCCAGCTCTACGCGGTGGTCGGGGTCGGCGCGTCGTGGGCGTCGGTCACGTACAACGACGCCAACGCGCGGGCGCGCGGCGTCGACGGCGCCGCGTACACGTACATCGGCGGCCTCGCCGGCCTCGGCGCCGAGTGGCAGCTCACCCCCAACTTCTCGATCTACGGCGACGCGCGCGCGTTCATCCGCACCCGCGTCGACCCGGGCACCCGCGACAACGCGGAGTTCTCGCGGATCAACGCCGCGGGCCACACCGAGACCTCGAACGCCTCCGTGGGCGTGCTCGGTCAGCTCGGCGGCATCTTCTACTTCTGAACGCGGCGCAAGCGCCCGCGCCGCTCCTCCCCCATCACGACGCGTTCTTGTCGGGCACACGCACCGGCGGCGGCGGCGGTGCCTTCGCCTCGACGCTCGGGGGCGGGCCGCTCGACGTGCGCACGACCTCGATCTCGTCCTCGTCGATCAACTCGACCACGTCGGGCTCGACGAACTGCTTCACGGCGCGCGGGACCGGAGGAGGCGCCGAACGCTGCGGCGGGGGCGGAGGCGGGCGCAGCAGCGGCGGCGGACGCACCGACGCCGGCTTGCCCTCGCTGAGCAGCTCCGAGAGGTCGATCTCGAGGCTCTCGGAGGCATCGCCGGAGCGCGCCGCCGCTCGCGCGGGCACCTTCGGCGGCGTTGCAGGTTCCTTCGGCGGCGCGGACTCTCGAGCGCGCGGGGCAGCGGCCGACGCCAGCGTCAGTCGGGGGACCGAAGCAGCGGGCGCGGGCGCGCCGACCGTGAGCTCGGGCTCGAGTTCGAACATCAGCTCGCCCAGGTCATCGCCATCGGAGGCGCGCGTCGGAGGTGAAGGCTTCGCGACGACGTGCAGCGGCGGCTCCTCGAGCTGCGGCGGCTCCGCGACCACGAGCACGTCCTCGGTGTCGACCGCGACGGCGGCGCCTGACTCGGTCGCCGCGGGCGCGACGAACACGGGCTCTTCATCAATGAGCGCACTGCCCTCGAGGTCAGGCAGCGGCGACGAAGAGGTCTCCGCCGGTGCAGGCGCTTCGACCGCGACCACGATCGCAGGCTCTCCCCGAGGCGCCTCGAGCGCGGGCACCGAGGCTTCCTCCGGCGCGACGGCTTCGACCGCGGGCGCCTCGACGATCGTGACGGTCTGCACCGCGGGCGGCGACGCGGCCGGGGGCGCGCTCGGCAAGCTCACGCCGCGCCCGAGCGCGTCGAGCGCCTCGGACGCGCGCGCGAGCGTGACGCGCTCCACCACGGGCGGCGCCCACGACGCCCCGAGCGACGACGCGAGCAGGTCGAGCTCCTGGTCCACCTCGGCGAGTGAGCGGCCGAGCGAACGCACGCGCCAGGTCGCGTGCTGCGAAGGCTGCTCGTGAGGAGGAGATCTATCTGCCACGCGAGGCCCTTCCTGTGATCCGGCTGGTCATGCGGGTGCTGCGAGCGCGCCGCAGCCGGCGGATCGTAACAACCGCGCGCAGGCGCCGTCACGCGAGAAGGGGGTTCAGCTCACCACGACCCTGGCCTGTCGCAGCGCCTCGTCGAGCTTCGAAGCGTCCGGGCCGCCCGCGCCCGCCATGTCGGGCCTTCCGCCGCCGCGCCCGCCCACGATCGGCGCGAGCTGCCCGACGATCTTTCCCGCGTGGTAACGCTGCGCGAGATCCTTCGAGACCGCGCACACGAGCAGCGCCTTGCCGTCGGCCGACACCGCGCCGATCACCACCACCGCGCGCCCGTGCTTGTCGCGCAGGTGGTCGGCGTACTCGCGCATCGCCTTCTCCTCGTTCACCGGGGAGCGCGCCACCACGAGCTTCGCGCCGTCGCCCAGATCGTGCGCCTCGACCGCCGCGCCGCCGCCCGTGAGCAGCCGGCGCTTGAGGTCGTCGACCTCCTTCTGCAGCGCCCGCTGCTGATCGAGCGCCTTCTCGACGCGCTGCGAGACCTCGGCCACCGGCGCCCCGAGCGACTCGGCCACCTTGCGCAGCGTGCCGTTGAGCCCGCGCACCAGCGACAGCGCCCCGAGGCCCGTCACCGCCTCGACGCGGCGCACGCCCGCGCCCACGTTCGCGTCCGTCACGATCTTGAAGAGCCCGATCTCACCCGTGCGAGACACGTGCGTGCCGCCGCACAGCTCCACGCTCTCGCTGCCGATGTGGAGCATGCGCACGCTGTCGCCGTACTTCTCTTCGAAGATCATCATGGCGCCCTTCTTCCGCGCCTCGGCCTGCGAGGTGACCTCCGTGCGCACGTCGCGGTCCTCGAGCACCTCGCGGTTCACCATGTCCTCGATGCGCGCGACCTCGTCGTCGGTGAGCGCGCGGCTCGAGGCGTAGTCGAAGCGCAGCGCGTCGGGCGCCACCTTCGAGCCCTTCTGCTGCGCGTGCGGGCCCAGCACCTTGCGCAGCGCCCAGTGGAGCAGGTGCGTCGCGCTGTGGTTGCGCCGCGTCGCGCCGCGCGCCTCGTGGTCGACCGCGAGCGTCGCCCGCTCGCCCACGCGCAGCGAGCCCTTCGCCACGCGGCCCACGTGCACCACGAGCCCCGCCACCGGGCGCTGCGTGTCGGTCACCGTGAAGGTGCCCGAGGGCGTGGCGATCGTGCCCGTGTCGCCCACCTGGCCGCCCGACTCGCCGTAGAAGGGCGTCGAGCGCACGACCACCTGCGCCTCGTCTCCCTCGGCGAGCGCGTCGACGAGGGGCCACTCGCCCTTGTCGTCGTAGCGCCCCTTGAGCAGCGCCACGACCTCGCTCTCGCCGCGCTCGCGCTCGTAGCCCGTGAACTCCACGGCGCCGCCCGCGCGCGCGAGCGCCTCGCGGTGCTCGCGGCGAACGCGCTGCTGGCCGCCGATGGCGCCGGCGTCGGCCCCGCCCGCGCTCTCGCCGAGCAGCTCGCGCGCCTGCGGGGCGAGCTCGTCGAAGGTGGCCCTGCCCTCGGCGATCATCTTGCGGAGCTCGTCGACCGCGCCCTCGCTGCCCGACACCGCCGAGTGGCTCACCCGCGCGATGTGGTAGCCGCGCTCGTCGAGGGCGAAGCCGCGCTCCTTGCCGATCACCTCGGTGAGGTCGAGGGGAAAGCCGTAGGTGGCGTTGAGGTCCCACGCGACCGCGCCGGGCAGCTCGCGGCCGCCGCTCGCGCCCGTGGTCCAGCCCGAGAAGTCCTCGAGGATCTTGAGCCCCGTGGGGATCGTCTCGCGGAAGCGCACGTCCTCCATGCGCGCCTGCTCGACGATGAAGTCCCTGTGCTGCACGAGCTCGGGGTACGCGACGCCCATGCGCTCGATCACGCGCTCGACCACGCGGTGAAACGACGGCTCCTTCACGCCCTGCATGTACGCGTGGCGGATCGCGCGGCGCATCACCGAGCGCAGCGCGGCGCCGCGGTCCTTGTTCGAAGGGGTGATGCCCTCGGCCAGCGCGAACGCCGCCATGCGCGCGTGGTCGGCGATCACCCGGCACGCCACGTCGAACTCGCCGTCGGTGCCGCGGTAGGCGCCGCCCGCGATCTCCGCCGCGCGGTCGACGTACGGGCGCAAGAGGTCGGTGTCGTAGTTGGTCGTCACGCCCTGGAGCACCGCGGTGATGCGCTCGAGGCCCATGCCCGTGTCGACGCACGGCGCGGGCAGGGGAGCGAGCGGGCCGCCCTTCTCCGCGCGATTGAACTGCATGAAGACCAGGTTCCAGATCTCGACCCAGCCGACGCCGTGCTCGTCGGGCTCCTGGTCGAAGCGCGCGAGGTCGGGCGCGGCGCCGCCCATGAAGTAGTGGATCTCGGTGCACGGCCCGCACGGCCCCGTGTCGCCCATGGACCAGAAGTTGTCCTTCGCGCCCATGCCGATGATGCGCTCGTCGCCGAAGCCCGTGACCTCGCGCCAGATCGCGCGCGCCTCGTCGTCGGCCGCGAGGCTCCCCTCGCCGCCGAACACCGTCACCACGAGGCGCTCCTTCGGGATGCCGTAGACCTTCGTGAGCAGCTCCCACGCGTAGGTGATCGCGTCGCGCTTGAAGTAGTCGCCGAACGAGAAGTTGCCGAGCATCTCGAAGAACGTGTGGTGCCGCCGCGTGTGGCCCACGTTCTCGAGGTCGTTGTGCTTGCCCGACATGCGCACGCACTTCTGGCTCGACGTCGCGCGCGTGTACGGGCGCCTGTCTTCGCCGAGAAAGACGTCCTTGAACTGCACCATGCCCGCGTTGGTGAAGAGCAGCGTGGGGTCGTTGCGCGGCACCACGCCGGCGCTCGGCACCACCTCGTGCCCCCGCTCGCGGAAGAAGCTCAGGAACGTCGCGCGGATCTCGTCGGAAGTCTTCGGGTTCATGGCGGAGGCGGAAGCATATACCTTCGGCACACCGCGAAGGCCAGACGCTCGCGCGCCTCAGCGGCCGCCGAAGGGGTCGCCCCTGGGCTGCGCCGCGCCGTCGCCCGCGGGCTCTCCGTAGGGCGTCGGCGCGGGGCGGCGCGAGGACGCGCGCTCGGTGCCGATCGCGTACACCACCGAGAAGGCGAAGCGGGTGTAGTCGTCGAGCGACTCGCCCGGCGTGCCGATGCGCGCGGGGCCCGCGAAGTCCGTCGCGTAGCGGAGGAAGTCCGCCGTCGCGCGGAGGCTCAGGCCCGGCGCCGCGCGGTCCATGCGGAAGCCCAGGCCGAACCACGCGCCGAACCCGAGCGTGGTGTCGGGGTTGGTGCCGAAGGCCTCTTTCATCTCGGAGCCCGTCGCCGCTACGCGCAGCTCGCCGCCGAAGATCAGCCCGAGCTCCCAGTCGTTGCGCGCGTAGACGGGCAGCGTGCCCTCGCCCGCCACGCGCAGGCCCACGTACGCCACCGGCGCGAGGCGCATCTCGGCCGAGAGCTGCGACGTGTCGAGCGAGAACTGGTGGTAGACCATGCCCGCGAACACGCGGAACATCCCGCCGCTCGTGGGGCGCACCGCGAGCGACGCGCCGAACTGCAGCTCGAGCGCCGACGTCGCGATGGGCACCACGCGCCCGTCGGGCCCGCGCCCCTGCGACGAGAGCCCCAGCGGCACGCCGATCGTGCTCTCGACGCCGAGCCCGAAGCGATTGTGGCTCAGCCGGTAGTACGCCGCGACCGTCGCGCGCAGCTCGCCGAACGCGCCGTTCTCGTACCCGCGCGGCGTCGTCTCGCCGAGCAGCGGCACGCGCCACCTGCGCCCCGAGAGGCCGCCGCCCGCCTGGATCCAGAGCCACCCGAGGCCCGGCGTCGCCGCCTCGACCGCCTGCCCGCGGCCCTCCTCGGGCGTTGATGCGTCGCGCTCCGGCGACGGGGCTTCGGGCGTCGGGCTCTGCTCGCCCGCGGGCGGCGCCGTCATCGTGGGGTCGACCTGAAAGGCCCCGCGGAGCTGCTCCCAGATCTCGTTGGCGAACGCGTTGACCTCTTCGATGCGCTCGAACTCCCACGACGACGACGCGGCGCTGCGCCCGTCACGCCCCCGCAGCACGCGCAGCCGCAAGCGGTAGCCCGTGCCCTGGCGCTCGAGGGCGCCGACCACGACCTCGTCGACGCCGAGCGCGCGCGCCACCGTCGACACCGTCGCCTCGTCGACCCGGTCGCCCGCGCCGAGCCTCGTCGCGGCGGCCGTGTACTCGCCCGGCGCGCGGAGCTCGATCTCGCCCGCGTGGTTGGCGAACACCCCCGAGACCACGCCGCGCATCACCGCGGCGCGCTCGCCCGTGAAGGGCCCCACCGCGATGCGGGGCGCGCGCGGCTGCGCCTCCGACACGCGCGGCGCCGCCACCACGAGCGCGCACGCGATCCCCGACGACCAGAGCGACCTGCGGACCATTGGACCGCCGCGGACCCTAGAACACTCGGTTCCCCGCGCGCAACGATGCGCTCACGGGGCGAAGCGTTCGAAGTCCGAGATCATCGCCCACAGGAGCCGCGCGCCGTGGCCGCGCTCGGGCAGCCCCAGCTTGCGGAGCTGCCGCGCGTGGTAGCGCCTGCGCTCGACCTCGCCGAGCCCCGCGAGCTCCTCGCGCGTCACCGCCGTGCCGCCGTCGAAGACGTCGCGCTCGTCGCCGCACTCGAAGAGCCCCTCGGGCACCTCGTAGCACTCCTCGTCGCCGCGCTCGTTCGCGGGCTCCGACACCCGGTCGATCATCCACAGCCCGTCGTACCGCTGAAAGATCAGCGTCACCCCGTCGAGCCGCCGCGCCACCGCCGCCACGTCATGCGCCGTGTTCATCGTCGTGACCTCCGAAACCACGCACTGAACATACGATCAGCGACCCATCAAACACAACGTTTTACGTGCTTCGCGCGCCGAGGCCATGACGTTCCCTGTCCGTCGTGTTCTGTCGCCCCGCGTGGCGCTTGACGCTGCGGGGGGAGCGCGGGTCTCATCGCCGACGATGCGGCTTCGCTTCTTGCCCTGGTGCTGCGTCGTGAGCGCGCTCGGATGCAACGGCAGCAACGTGATCGGCCCCCGCGGCGCGGACGCGTCCCTCGACGCGAGCGACGTGAGTGACGTGAGTGACGCGACCGACGCGGCCGACGTGACCGACGCGCGCGACGCGGGCGACGTGACCGACGCGGCCGACGCGCGCGACGCCTCGGACGCGACCGACGCCGACGCGCCCGGCTGCGGCGCGCTCGACTTCGACGTGCCCGCGGTCGACGCGCCCGCGAGCGACGCGTCGACGGATGCGGCGGCGCCCTCGCCCGCGGTGCAGCTCGAGACCTCGCTCGCGAACACGGGCTTCACCTGCCTCGCGCTCGCGTCGGGGCAGGGGCGCTGCGTGGGCGACAACAACCTCGGGCAGCTCGGCGACGGCACGATGATGTCTCGCTCGCGCCCGGTGGCCGTCGGCGCGCTCTTCGGCGCGCGGCAGGTCGCGGCCGGCGACACGTTCGCGTGCGCGGCGCTCGACAACGGCACCGCGCGCTGCTGGGGCGCCAACTTCTTCGGGCAGCTCGGCGACGGCACCACGGCCGACCACAGGACCGCGTCGCCCGTCGCGAACCTCTCGGCCGTCGTCTCGATCGCGGCCGGGCAGGGCCACGCGTGCGCGCTCCTGCGCGACGGCACCGTGCAGTGCTGGGGGCGCAACGGCGACGGGCAGGTGGGCAACGGCTCGACCTCGATGACCCCGCAGACCACGCCCGTCGCCGTCGCGGGGCTCACGGGCGTGCGCCAGCTCGACCTCGGCGCCAACCACGCGTGCGCGGTGCTCGGCGACGGCACCGTGCGCTGCTGGGGGCAGGGCGCCGCCGGGCAGCTCGGCGACGGCATGGCCATGAACCGCACGCTGCCCGTGGCCGTGCGCAACCTCGGGTGCGTGGTGCGCGTCTCGCTCGGCGCGTCGCACGCGTGCGCGCTGCTCGGCGACGGCACCGCGCAGTGCTGGGGCGTGGGCACGCTCGGGCAGCTCGGCAACGGCGCGTCGAACAGCACCACCTTCCCGGTGCCCGTGCTCGGGCTCACGGGCGCCGTCGACGTCTCGGCGGGCGCGTCGCACTCGTGCGCGGTGCTGCGCGACGGCGCCGTGCGCTGCTGGGGCGCCAACACCTTCGGTCAGCTCGGCGACGGCACCGCCACCAGCACCAACAACCCCGTCGCGGTGACGGGCGTCGCGGGCGCCGTGCGCGTGAGCGCGGGCGGCCGCCACACCTGCGCGCTCCTCGTCGACGGCACCGTGCGCTGCTGGGGCTCGAACATGTCGGGCCAGCTCGGCGACGGCACCACCATGGACCGCCGCACGGCCGTGACGCTCCAGCCGTGACGGGGGCTCGCGCTACTCGCGCGCGGAGACGTAGCGCTCGGCGTCGATGGCGGCCATGCAGCCGGTGCCCGCGGCGGTGATCGCCTGGCGGTACACGTGGTCGGCCACGTCGCCGCACGCGAACACGCCCTCGATGCTCGTGGCCGTGCTGCCCGGCTGCACGCGGATGTAGCCGTTGTCGTGCGTCTCGACCTGGCCGAGGAAGAGCTGCGACGCGGGCGTGTGCCCGATGGCCACGAACACGCCGTCGATGGGCATGTCGCTGAGGTCGCCCGTGCGCGTGTCGCGGAGCACCACCGACGTGACCCTCTTCTTCGTCACGTCGCGCACCTCGGCGACCTCGCGGTTCCACAGGAAGCGGATCTTGTCGTTCTTGAAGGCCCGCTCCTGCATGATCTTGCTGGCGCGCAGCGAGTCGCGGCGGTGCACCACGGTGACCGTGCGGCACATGTTCGTGAGGTAGACGGCCTCCTCCATCGCGGTGTCGCCGCCGCCGACGACGATCACGTCCTGGCCCTTGAAGAACGACCCGTCGCAGGTCGCGCAGGCCGACACGCCGTAGTTCTGCAAGAGCTTCTCGCCGACCGCGCCCGTCCACTTCGCGACCGCGCCCGTGGCGATGATCACCGTCGGGGCCTCGAGGGGCTCCTTCTGGCTCTCGAGCCACACGCGCTTGATCGGGGCGTGAAGGTCGACCTTCGCCGCGTCTTCGGTGAAGAACGTCGTGCCGAAGCGCTCCGCCTGGGCGCGGAACATCTCCATGAGCTTCGGCCCCGTGACCCCGTGGGGAAAGCCCGGGTAGTTCTCCACCTCGGTGGTGATCATGAGCTGGCCGCCGGGCTGGTGATCCTCGGCGAGGCCCTCGATGACCACGGGGTTCATGTTCGCGCGGCCCGCGTACACGGCCGCGGTGAGGCCCGCCGGGCCGCTCCCGATGATGATGACCTTGTGCTTCATGGCAGAGGGTGTGAGCCCGCGGCGGGGCTCAAAGGGTTCCGAGGAAGGCGTCGTACTGCTCGGCGCTCATGAGCTTGTCGAGGCCCTCGCCCGCTTCGAGCTCGAGGGCCACCATCCAGCCCTTGTCGTACGGGTCTTCGTTGATGACCTCGGGGGTGTTCTGGAGCGCCCCGTTGATCTCGACGACCTTGCCCGTCACGGGCGCGTAGAGGTCGCTCACGGCCTTGACCGACTCGACGGTGCCGAAGGCCTTGCCCGCGGTGACCTTGCCGCCGACCTTCACGTCGACGTTCACCAGCGTGATGTCACCGAGCTGCTCGACGGCGTGGCGCGTGATGCCCACGCGCACGCGCGATCCCTCGGCGCGGGCCCACTCGTGGTCGTTCGTGTAGCGAAGGTCCCTGGGGTTGTCTGACATCGTGGTGGCTCTCCTGTGCGCGGACGGAACGGTCAGTGGGGCTGCGCGGGCGCCTCGACGGCGGACTCGTCGGCGCCCGCGTCGCCCGTCGAGGTGCTCCACACGCCCGGCGAGACGTAGAGGTACATCCACAGCGCGCCCGCCATGAGCAGCCCGAGCCCCAGCAGGGGCATCCACCCCGGCGTGCGGAGCGGGTCCTCCTCGGGCGCGTGGTGCGCGTGGGCGTCGTGGCCCTTCGAAGGGCCGTGCGCGTCGTGGGCTCCGTGCGTGTCAGCCATGTTGGGAGCGTGGAGGTACTACCAACGGTCGCCGCGGGTCAACTGCTTCGCCGGGCGATCCACTCGGCCACCGGCCACGTCGCACGCGCGTTCAGCTCGAGCCCGTCGCGGCGGCCCGCCCGCAGCGCCACCGCGCCCGCGTACGCGATCATCGCCGCGTTGTCGGTGCAGCTCCTCGCCGGCGGCACGTGAAGCGCCACGCCCGCGGCCTCGCACGCCGCGAGGGCCGCCGCGCGCAGCCCCCGGTTGGCCGCCACCCCGCCCGAGATCACCGCGTGCGAGACGCCCTCCCTGCGCACCGCCGCCATGAGCTTGCGCACCAGGTTCTCGACGATGGTCTTCTGCACGCTCGCCGCGAGGTCTTCGAGCGCGCCGCCCTCCGCGGGAACCCCGTGCTTCGCCACGTGGACGCTCACCGCGGTCTTGAGCCCGCTGAAGCTGAACTCGAGGTTGTCGCGGCCGCGCATGGGCTGGGTGAACCGCACCGCGTCGGGGTCTCCGCTCGCGGCGAGGCGGTCGATCACGGGCCCGCCGGGGTAGCCGAGCCCGAGGAGCTTGGCGACCTTGTCGAAGGCCTCTCCCGCGGCGTCGTCGCGCGTGGCGCCGAGCTCTCGGATCTCGGAGGGCGAGTCGGCGCGGTAGAGCGCGGTGTGGCCCCCCGACGCGAGCAGCGCCACGAAGGGGAACGCGGGCCTCGACCCGATGGCCTGCGGGCGCACGAGGAAGGGCGCGAGCAGGTGCCCGGCGAGGTGGTTGACCCCCACGAGCGGGAGCCCCTTCGCGTACGCGAGGGCCTTGGCGCACTGCACGCCCACGAGCAGCGCGCCCACGAGGCCCGGGCCCGCGGTGACCGCGAGGGCGTCGACGGCGGGCCACCCCCCGGCGGCCTCGACGGCCTCTCGCACCACGGGCACCACGGCCCGCAGGTGCGCGCGCGAGGCGATCTCGGGCACCACGCCGCCGTAGGGCGCGTGCTCGGCGACCTGGCTCCACACCACGTCGGAGAGCACGTGGCCCCCGTCGGGCTCGACGCGCACCACGGAGGCCGCGGTCTCGTCGCACGAGCTCTCGATCGCGAGCACGCTCAACGGAGCGTCGGGGTCGGTGAGGCTGCGTTCTCTCATCGCTTCGTGGGTGCCCCGCCGCGGCGTTCGTAATTGCGCGGGCGCGCGGGGGCGGGGGAGAATAGCAGCGAGAGGCGCAGGCGCGGGCGCAGCGAATCGATCGGCGCGCACCAGAGCCGCACACCGACGGAAATCCATGGCAGCACCGAAGAAGAAGACCGCCCCGAAGGCCGCGACGGCGAAGAAGACCGCGAAGAAGGCCGCGCCGAAGGCCACGGCGAAGAAGACCGCGAAGAAGGCCGCGCCGAAGGCCAGGGCCGCCGCGAAGAAGACCGCGACCGCGAAGCGCAAGGCCGTCTCCCCGCACGACACGGGCGCGACGGTGCCCGAGCGCCGCCCGTCGCTGCCGCCGGCGCCCGCGAAGACGCCCGAGGAGCTGCGCCTCGACGCGTCGCGCGAGCTCGCGAAGGCCGTGGCCGCCGCGGGCATCGACAAGAAGGCCGAGCGCATCGAGATCATCGACGTGGCGGGCAAGGCCGACTACACCGACTTTCTGGTGCTCATGTCGGGGCGCAGCGACCGGCAGGTGCAGGCCATCGCGCAGGGCATCGAGGCGGCCATTCAAGAGAAGGGCGTGCGCTCGCGCAGCACCGAGGGCATGCGCCAGGGCCAGTGGGTGATCGTCGATTTCGGCGACGTGCTCGTGCACGTCTTTCTCGAAGAGGAGCGGCGCCACCGCGACCTCGAGAGCCTGTGGATGGACGCCCGCCGCGTGCCCGTGGAGCTCCCCGGCGCCGCGCCGTCGGCATGAAGCTCGTGATCGCCGCGATGGGGCGCGCGAAGGAGCCCGAGCTCCGCGCGCTCCTCGACGACTACTACGCCCGCATCGAGCGCTACGCCGACTTCGAAGAGGTCGAGATCCGCGACGAGCGGGCCGACAAGGCGCTCGCCCACTTCGAGCGCGTGCTCGCGGCCCACGGCGCGCGCGCCGAGCTCGTGGCGATGGAGGTCGACGGCGAGCGCCTCACGAGCGAGGGCTTCGCGGCGCGCATCGACGACGCGATGCGCAGGGCGGTGGTGCCGGTGTTCGCCATCGGCGCGGCCGAGGGGTTGCCGCCCGCGGTGCGCGCCCGCGCGCGGTGGAGGCTCTCGCTCGGGTCGATGACCCTGCCGCACCGGCTCGCGCGCCTGGTGCTGGCCGAGCAGGTCTACCGCGCGTTCACGATCTTGAAGGGCGAGCCCTACAACAAGTGACGGCTACAGCAGCCCGTCGATCATGCTCGCGAGCTCGGCCTCGCTCGTCGTGCCCTCGTGGCGGTAGCGCACGTTGCCGTCGCGATCGACGATGACCATCGTGGGCAGCGCGTCGACGCGCCAGCGGCGCGACGCGCGGCCGCCCAGGTCGTACACGAGGGGGTAGCCGATGCCGTAGTCGGTGCGGAACGTCGGCACCACCGAGGGACCGGCCTCGTCGACGTTGACGCCCACCACCGCGAGGCCGCGCGAGCCGAAGCGGTGGTGGAGCCGCACGAGCACCGGGGTCATCGCGCGGCAGGGCCCGCACCACGTGGCCCAGAAGTCGATCACGACGGGGTGGCCGCGCAGGTCGCGCAGGCGAACGCGCTCGGCGCCGAGCTCGCCGCGCTCGCTCACCACCGCGAGGTCGAGGTCGGGCGCGGGGCCGAGGTTGGGCTTGCGAAGGATCACGAACGCCGCCACGCCCACGAGCACCAGCGCCACCACGGGGTAGAGCACGCGCTCGGAGAGCAGCGTGTCGACGAGGGGGCTGCCCGACGAGTCGTTCGATCGCATCGGCGGGAACATCCCGCGTTCGCGGCGCCGGGGCAATGGGCGCGGCGGGCGTTGACGCCGGGCCTCGCCTTCGCCGATACCCCCACGCGCATGGGACGAGTCGCCGACGCGCTGAGGGAGTGGGCCGACGAGCACGAGCTCGCGTGGAAGCGCCGCGACGAGGCGCTGCGCTGGGCCGAGGCGCAGGGCGACGACCTGCGGCGCGCGTGGGAGACGTGCCCGCGCGCCGACGACCTGATGGCGCTGGCGGGCGCGCTCCAGGCGCCGATGAAATCCACGCTGGTCGCGGCGGGGAGGCTCGTGCGCCCGGCGCTCGCGCTCGCCACGAAGCGTGACGCGCCCGCCACGCGCGCGGTGTACCTCGCGGAGACGTGGGGCGCGTCGACCGAGCGCGCGGTGAAGGCCGCGTCGGAGCAGCTCCAGGCGCACGTGACCCGCGAGGGCGCGCGCTACCGGGGGGCGCGCGATCGGCTCTCGGAGGCCGGCACCGCGGCGCTCGGCGAGCTGGTCGCGTCGGAGTTCGCGGGGCACGGCGAGCGGCTCGGCGCGCACGCGGCGTCGGACGACCGCGCGTGGGTCGACGTCGAGGTCGAGCGCGTGCTGATGGACCCGGCGTCGCTGGCGAAGCTCCGCGCGTTCGGGGCGAAGGTCGGCGCGGCGCAGCGCGAGATGGCGCGCGTGGCGGTGCTCGCCGCGGCGCTGGAGCTCTGCCGCGCGGTCGAGAGCGCCCACGCCGCGCTGCGCGCCCTCGCCACGCTCGCGCAGCTCGAGGGCGACGAGCGCGCGGCGGTCACGGCGCTGCTCGGCGAGCTCGCGAAGGGCGCGGCGGCCGCGGAGTGTGAGGTCTTCGGGCTCGCGTCGGGCGCCTTCGGGCTGGCGGCCGAGGCGTGGGGGCGCGACGCGGTCGGGCGGTGGTGCGCCGAGGGCGAGGGGTTTCTGCGCGAGGCGGCGCGGGCGGTGTTCGAGACGGCCGAGCACGCGCTCGAGAGGCCGAGCGAGCCGCTGCCGACGCTCTCGATCCACGTCGCGATCGACCGCGCGATCGAGGTCGAGCGCGCGCGGAGGCTCGCGGTGACGGCCGACGCGGTGCGCGCGGCGATCCCGTGGGACTCGCTCGCGCGGCGCGGGTGACGGGTCACATCGCGCAGGTGTCGCCAGTCATCTCGCGGATCCAGCGCTCGACGAGCGACGCGCCGGCCTCGTCGTTGAAGTTGTTGCCCAGCGTGGGCATGCGCGCGCGCGGGTCGGTCGTGCGCATGCGAAAGAGCAGGATCGACCGCTCGGGGTGGCCGGGCACCACGTCGTAGTCGAACCCCCCGGTGCCGTTGCCCGCCATGGCGGGCCTGCGGCACACGCCGAGGTTGCTCGGGCGCGACTCGCTCACCTCGAGGTTGAGCCCCGTGACGCTCGCCATCGAGCGGTCGCGCGGGTTGTGGCAGTGGCCGCAGTTGGCGTGCAGGTACGCGCGCGCCCTCGCCTCCACGGGCGCGCCCTCGTCGTGGGGGTCGGGGAATGCCGCGCGCATCGCCGCGGGCGGCGGGGGCGCGTCGAACCACCCCCGCGCGGCCATCGCGTCGATCTGATCTCCCGTGGCGCCCGATCGCTGGAGCTGGTCGGTGCGGATCGCGAGGGGGCTCGTGAGCCCGCGCTGCCCGTGGCACGTGAGGCACTGGTTGGTGTTCGGGATGATGTACTCGTTGCTGCGCGTGGCGCCCGACTCGTCGACCCACGAGACGCTCACGGGGGGCGCGGCCACCTGGCGCACGGCCTCGGTCTGCGCGTCGTTCCACACGTAGGTGTGGGGCTCGAAGCCGTCGCGCGTGCGCACGATGACCCGCGTCTCGAGCAGGCGGTAGCCGAGGGAAGGGTTCCTCGCGTCGCGCGGGTACGAGAAGGTCTTCACGAGCACGGCGCCCTCGGGCAGCGCCCACACGCCGTCGGCGCGGTACGTGATGCGACGCCCCGGAGGCACCGCGATGAAGCGGAACTTCGCGGTGAAGTCCGAGAAGAGGGCAGAGTTCACCGCGTAGGCCATCACCCCGTCCGCGGGGGTCTGCGCGGCCGCGTCGCGAAAGAGCCGCCACTCCGAGAGCGTGCGGTAGGGCGCTTGCGGGAGCGTCGTCCAGCCGCCGGGCGCGGGCGTCGCGCCGGGCGTCGCGACGGGGGCGTCGTCGCCGCACGCGGTGAGCAGCGCCGCGAGCGCGAGGGTTCGGGTCATTGCCGTACGTCGAGGGGCGTTCATGGGTGATCTCGTGGCGCTGCGGGTCTCTCCGTCGAGCGCGCCCACAGCGACCGACCAAGACGTAGCAGCGCTACGTCGCGGGAGGAAGCGAGGACGCAAGCCGACGGAGGGGCCCGCGCCGCCACGAGATCACCGCGGGATGCGGTAGCCGTCGGCGGGCACCATGAGCCCGCTCGGCACGGTGTCGGGCCGCTCGGGCTGCGCGTGCAGGTCGGTCAGGCCCGCGCGCAGAAAGGCCACGAGGTCGCCCCGCTCGCCCTCGGTGAGCGCGCGGCCGCCGGGGCGTCGCTCGGCCTCGAGGGCCGCGGCGCGCGCGAGGTCGGGCTCCGAGCCGTCGTGAAAGTAGGGCGCGGTCTCGCCCACGTTGCGCAGCGTGGGCACGCGAAAGCGCCCGCGGTCGGCCGGGTCGTGGGTGACTTCGAAGCGCCCCTCGTCGGGCGCGTCGGGCGACGATGCAACGAGCGACGGGTCGTAGCGCTCGCGCTCGAACGCGGGCGGCGCGTGGCACTCGCCGCACCGGAGCGCTTCGAAGAGGCGCAGGCCGAGGGTGGCGCGCGCGTCGAGGGCGCCGGTGTCTCCGTCGACGTAGCGGTCGTAGGGCGCGTAGGTGCTCACGAGCGTGCGCTCGAAGGCCGCGACGGCGCGCACGAGGTTGGCGCCCGTGACGGGCTCGCGCTCGCCCGCGAAGGCTTCGGCGAAGCGACGCGCGTACTCGGGGATCGCCGCGAGGTCGCGGGCCACGTCGTCGGGCGCGCGCCCGAGCTCGTCGGGGCTGTTCATCGGGCCGAGCGCCTGCGCCTCGAGCGAGCGCGCGCGGCCGTCCCAGAAGAGGCCCTCGCGGTACGCGGCGTTCCAGAGCGTCGAGGAGTTTCTTCGCGTGTGCGTGGGGCCGCGGCGGCCCGTGCCCGCGGGCCCGACGCCCCCGACGCCGATCGAGCGCGGGAGCCCGTCGGAGAGCCCCCAGATCTGCCCGTGGCACGTCGCGCACGCCACCTGCCGGTCGGTCGAAAGGATCGGGTCGTGAAAGAGCAGACGTCCGAGCTCCACCTTCGCGGGGTTCATCGGGTTGTCTGCGGGCACGGGCACGGCCGGGAAGCGCCCGCGCGCCGTCGGCCCCGCGGGTGGCGAGGGTTCGGCCGCGCACGCGGCCACGAGGAGCGCGGCCGCGAGCCGCTTCATTGCGAGGGCAGCGCCGTGATCATGGGCAGCGGCGGCTGCATGCAGTCGTGCGGCGCGAGGTCGGTGGTGGAGCTCGGCAGGTCGCCGAGGCTGAGGTTCCTGAAGCGCGCGCCGGGGTTGTGGGTGACGCAGAGGCGCGCGGTGGGGTCCGTGGCGCGCATCGGGTCGACGGAGCCGTCCCAGAGGATGTCTTCGAGCGGCACGCCGAACGCGCGCAGGAGGTCGTAGTGGGGGTCGGCGCCGTTGTTCGAGAAGGTGTTGTCGTGCACCCAGGTGGTCTCGGGGTACGGGCTGTACATCGGGTCGTGCGGGTCGCCGAGGAACGAGCGGTAGTTGAGCAGCACGAAGCCCGCCGTCTCGTTGCCGCGGACGGTGTTGCCGCGCACCTCGGTCTCGTCGGCCGACATCACGAGCACGCCGATGCCCGCGGGCACCTGCGAGACGACCGAGCCGCGCACGCCGAAGTTCGGGCGGTTGTTGCTCTCGCTCACGTTGTCGCGCACGAGGCAGCGGTGGCCGTCGCGCACGGGGAGGTTCGGGAGGTTGAACACCAGCACCCCCGCGGTGTTGTCGTACGCGCGGTTGCCGTAGACGTCGGCGTTGGTGCTGTTCTCGATCTCGATGCCCGCGACGTTGCCGTGCACCACGTTGTTGCGCACGATGATGGTGCGCGACTGGCCGACGTAGATGCCCGCGTCGGAGGCGCCCACGACCTCGCAGTTCTCGACCAGCACGCCCGTGACGTTCACGGGGTAGATGGCGTACGCGCCGTTGGCGGTGACCGAGCCCGCGTCCCACGAGACCTTGAGCTTGCGGAAGGTCGCGCGCTCGGTGTTCGACACGCGGATGCCGTCGCCCGGCGAGTTCTTGATCGTGACGTTCTCGATGGTGAAGCCCGCGCCCGTGACGCTCATGCCGTTGGCCGCCGAGCCCGTGGTGCCCCCGTCGCCCACGGGCCTGCGCTGGTTGCGGAAGTCGAACACCACCCCGTCGCCCGCGCCCTTCACCGTGATGCCGGGCGTGCTCACCGAGAGTTCCGCGGTGAACATGTACGTGCCCGGCAGGAAGCACACCGTCGACCCCGAGCGGGCCTCGATGAGCGCGGTCTGCACCCGCGTCTGGAGGTCGGCGCCGCCCGGCGAGAGCAGCACGTTGCACCCCGCGGTCGCGGGCGAAGCGGGTGAGTCGTCGCTGCACGCCGCGAGCGCGAGGGCGAGCAGGGTCGTTGCGCAGGGTTTGTTCATCGGTGGTGACGGATGCCTCCCGGCGCGCGAGTATCGCGGTTCCTGACGCTGCGTGTCAGCCCCTACGCGCCTTGTGGCGGCACGAGGGGGCGCGCTACAACCGAACGGCCTCGGATCGACGGAGCCGACGGCGGAGCGAGCGATCGAGCCTTGCCTGGAGCCCCCGTGACCATCGCCTACGAGATCGACGACACCAACGAGGTGAGGCGGGGGCCCGTGGCCGTGGTGGGCGCGTCGGGCACGGGCCTGCGCGAGGTCGCCACGCTGCTGCACCACTACGGCGCGGGCGTCTCGATGGCGCTCGGCACCGACGGCCGCGACATGCACGAGAGCGGCGAGGCCACGCTCGCGGCGCTCGAGCGCGTCGAGGCCGACCCCCACGCGCGGGTGGTCGTGCTGGTGTCGCGGCCGCCGTCGCCCCTGGTGGCCGCGCGCGTGCTCGACCGCGCCGTGGCGACGGGGCGCGCCGTGGTGGCGGTGTTCCTCGGGTACACGCCGCCCGCGAAGCACCCCGGCGTGACCTTCGCGGCGACGCTCGAAGACGCCGCCCGCGCCGCGGCCAACGCGGCCGGCGCGCCGCTGATGAGCGACCACCCGACGCTGCGGGTCACCGTCCCGCGCTTCACCCGCGAGCAGCGGTGGCTGCGCGGGCTCTACTCCAGGGCGACGCTCGCCTACGAGGCCCTCGCGCTGCTCTCGCCGTCGGCGCGCGTCGCGTCGAACATGAGGTTCCTCGGCGCGGCCCCGCTGGGCTCGCTCACCGCGCCGTCGCACGTCGTGGTCGACCTCGGCGACGCCGACTACCGCCACGGGGAGCCGCACCCGCGCGTCGACCTGCGCTCACGCGTCGAGGGCATTCGCGCCGTCGCGCACGACCCCACGGCCTCGGTGCTGCTGTTCGACCTCGTGCTCGGTCGCGACGCGCACCCCGACCCCGCGCGCGAGCTCGCCCCCGAGCTGCGCCGGGCCCGCGCCGCGGCCGTCGCGCGCGGCGGGACGCTCGTCGTCGTGGGCTCGGTCACGGGCACCGACGCCGACCCGCAGGTGCGCTCGCGCCAGGTCGACGCGCTCTCCGCGGCGGGCGCCGAGGTGTGCAGCAGCAACGCCGCCGCCGTGCGCCGCGCGCGGGCCATCATCACCGGCGAGTGGCCCTGAGTGCCGAGGGGCGCCGTCAGCGCAACGGCGGGCACGCGGGGCAGGTGCCGTCGCGGGCGCGCGACGCGTCGGCGCAGTAGCCCCGGGCGCGGGCGCAGCGCGCGTGCGCGTCGCCCGTGATGAGGCACACCTCGCGCGCGGCGTCGCAGATGTTGCCCGCCGCGCGGCAGATGCGCGCGCAGTCGCCGCCCGCGGTCGAGAGCAGCCGGCGCTCCTCGTCGATG
>JBDHVF010000009.1:0-29678 GCA_039809605.1 Polyangiales bacterium
GGGGTGTCGCCCGCCGCGGGCGTGTCGTTGGCGCTGGCGTCGGGCGAGGGGCCGCTGCCGCCGCCGGGGCTGCTGGCCCCGCACGCGGCGGTGGTGACGAGGAGAACTGCGACGAGGCGCGCGATGCTGTTCACGGGGACGATGACCTCCTGAGAAGACGTGTGCGGCTGGCGCTCGTATCGCAGAAGCGATGTGCGCTTCAAGGCCCGTCGCGAAGGCGCGTTCCCGGACGAGGCGTCCCCCGTTCCCGGACGGCCGTCTTCGGTTCCCGGACGGCCGTCTTCGGTTCCCGGACGGCCGTCTTCGGTTCCCGGACGGCCATCTTCGGTTCCCGGACGGCCGACGTCGCGATCACGCAGCTATCGACGGGCCCGCACCTTGCGATCCGCTTACCTCGGCACGCCCACGAGCACGCCCTCGCGCGCCACGTCGAGCACGAGGTAGCCCCGCGCGGCGATCTCGCGCATGGGCTCGAACGGCGACGGCATGTCGGCGTACGGGTGCCCCCGCGTCGCGCGGTTCCACGACGGAACGGGCGCCGTGCCGTGCGCCCAGGCGATCGCCGCCTGCACGACGGCTGCGACACGATCGCGCCAGCGCGCGAACCGCTGCGGCACGCTGATCGACGCGATCAGGGGCCCGCCACCTCGCTCCGGCGTGATGTTCGAGAGCCACTCGGAGAGGTCGCCCCAGGGCCAGCGGCGCTCGGGCGCGTCGGGCAGGGGCATCCAGATCACGCGGTCGCGGCCCGCGAAGCCCCACGGCTGCATGCGCTGCCGCACCTCGCGCGCGAGGGCGTCGACCGCCGCGACGTGCTCTCCGTCGGCCGCGAGCCGCAGCGCGAGCTCGGGTGATGGAGCGGGCGACAGCCGGTGGCACACGAAGCGCGCGGGGGTGGTGCGGCCCCAGCGCGCGGGCTCCCACGCGAGCACGTCCCCCGAGGGCGTCGCGTCGAGCTCCTCGCGCGGCCCCGCGAACGCGCGCGACGTGTCGTCGACCCACGAGGCGGGCACGAGGCCGCGCGTGCAGAGCCGCTCCCACGCCTCGTCGTCGTCGCCCGAGTCGTCGATCACGGCGCGGGCCTCCGCGAGACGGGCGCGCTGCGGCGCGAGCCAGCGTCCCGAGGCCAGGTGCGTCTCGTTGGCAACGCGCGCGGGTGCCGTCACCGCCGCGCGCGGGCGCTCACCCGCGACCACGCGGGCGACGACCGCGGTGGCGTTGTCGTTCCACGCGGTCTCGGCGAGCGCGTCGAAGAGGTTCGCCACGGCCTCGTCGGGCGAGCGAGCGTCCGCCACCAGCGACGCGATGCGCCCGTCGTGGAGCTCCCTCCACGCGCCGTCGGTCACGAGCACCAGGGTGTCTCCAGGGCGCACGGCGACCACGCTCACGTCGGGCGTGAGGTCGGTCGCCACGCCGAAGGCGCGGGTGATCACGTTGGGGTAGCGCTCGGCCACCACGGCAGCCTGCGCCGGGTCGACGCCGGGCGTGCGGGCGTACTCACGCGCGAGCGTGTGCTCCTCCCAGAGCTGCGTGAGCGCGCCGTCGCGCAGGAGGTAGAGCTTCGTGTCGCCCGCGTGCGCGTAGAAGAGGTGCTCGCCGCGCAGCCAGAGCGCCCCCGCGGCCGCCCCCGCGCCCACGCCCCACGGGCCGAGCGCCGTGAGGCTCTCGCGCAGGTCTTCGTGGGCCTTCCACGCGGCCGTGGTGATCGCGTCGAGCGAGGCCTCGAGGTCGTCGGCGGCGATGCGCGAGGCCGCGTCTCGGAGCGATGCGCGCAGCGACGCGCAGAGCACCGGCGGCACCACGGCGCCCGAGCTCGAGCCGCCCATGCCGTCGCACACGACGATCACGCCGTCGTCGGCGAAGATGCCGAGGCCGTCTTCGTTGCGCTCGCGCAGGTAGCCCGGCGCGGTGCGCCCTGCCGCGGAGAGTCGCATGCGGGCGCTACGCTACCGCGGCGAAGAACCGATGCGAAAACCGATGGCGCGCGTTCGCGAGGCGCGACTATCCTCGCTCGCATGTTGAACGTGTTCATCGTGACGATCGCGCCCGGCCACGACCCCGACAAGCTGCTCTCGGAGGAGACGCAGCGCGAGACGATGGCCCAGGTGATGACCCCCGACGAGGCCCGCGCCGTGGGCTTCGCGGGCGTGCCCGAGGCGGCCGAGGGGCAGGTGCGCCTCGTGGCCGTGGCCGCACGAGACGCGCGGTGGATCCACCGGGCACTCGAGTCGAACCCCGGCGTCACCAGCTACAAGGTCAAGGAGATCGAGTAACCCGTTGACCGCGGGGCGCCACGGGAGAAACATCCGCGGCCCCTATGCTCGACCACACCGCAGCCCGAGACTTCTCCGAGCGCGTCTGGGAAGACGAGATCCTCCCGAAGCTCGTGGAGTACATCCGCATCCCCAACAAGTCGCCGTACTTCGACCCCGCGTGGGCCACGGCGGGGCACATGGACCGCGCCGTCGACCTGATCGCGTCGTGGTGCCGGTCGCAGAGCGCGCACATCCCCGGCCTCTCGGTCGAGGTCGTGCGGCTCACCAACGCCGACGGAACCCCTCGAACGCCGGTGATTCTCATGGAGGCGCCGGGCGAGATCGACGACACGGTGCTGCTCTACGGGCACCTCGACAAGCAGCCCGAGATGACGGGCTGGCGCGAGGGCCTGGGGCCCTGGGAGCCCGTGCGCGAGGGCGACCGGCTCTACGGGCGCGGCGGCGCCGACGACGGCTACGCGGCCTTCGCGTCGATCGCGGCGCTGCGGCTGATGGCGCTGCAGAAGCAGAGGCGCGCGCGCTGCGTGGTGCTCATCGAGGCGTGCGAAGAGAGCGGCAGCTACGACCTGCCGGCGTACATCGAGCACCTCGCGGGGCGCATCGGAAAGCCCTCGCTCGTGGTCTGCCTCGACTCGGGCTGCGCCAACTACGACCAGCTCTGGATGACCACGTCGCTGCGCGGGCTCGTGGGCGGCAACCTCACGGTGAAGATCCTCCGCGAGGGCGTTCACTCGGGCGACGCGAGCGGCATCGTGCCTTCGAGCTTTCGGATCCTGCGGATGCTTCTCGACCGGGTGGAGGACGTCGAGACGGGGCAGCTCATGCTCGACGAGCTGCACACCGAGATCCCGCCCGCGCGCGTGGAGCAGGCGAGGGCGGCGGCGCGCTCGCTGGGCTTCGACGTGTTTCAGAAGTTTCCCTTCGTGGGCGGCGCGATGCCCGCGCAGACGGACCTCGCGGAGATGGTGCTCGCGCGCACCTGGCGCCCGACGCTCTCGGTGGTGGGCGCCGCGGGCCTGCGCGCGCTCGAGGACGCGGGCAACGTGCTGCGCCCGCGCACCACGGTGAAGCTCTCGGTGCGCATCCCGCCGAGGGTGTCGCCCGACGCGGCCTCGCGGGCGCTCTCCGAGGCGCTCACGAGCGATCCGCCGTACGGGGCCGAGGTGACCTTCGACGCCGAGAAGGCCGCGCCGGGGTGGGACTCGCCTCCGCTCGCGTCGTGGCTCGAAGGGGCCGTGCACGAGGGCTCGAAGACGTACTTCGGCGCGCCCGCGATGGCGATGGGCGAGGGGGGAACGATCCCCTTCATGGGCATGCTCGGGGAGAAGTTCCCCGAGGCGCAGTTCCTGATCACGGGGGTGCTGGGACCGGGGTCGAACGCGCACGGGCCCAACGAGTACCTGCACGTGCGCACGTGCAAGAGGGTCACGTGCTGCGTGGCGCACGTGCTCACGGCCCACGCGTCGCGCTGACGGTCAGCTCCCGAGGATGCGCACCACGCCCTCGATGCTCGCCATGAGCACGGGGGCGACGGCGTCGGCGCCCTCGTCTCCGCGCAGCAGGAGCAGGAGGTCTTCGCGCCCGCAGCGGAAGGGGTGCACCGACACGCCCGCGAGGCGCCGCGGGTCGAGCGCGAAGCCGTGGCCCTTCGCGATGAAGGGCGCGTAGGCGGCGAGCTCCTCGCACTCGGCGCGGTCGCCGTCGCACGCCAGCAGGATGCCGTCGCACGTCGACAGGAGGATGTGCGTGAGGCCCGCGCGCTCGCGCTGCGCCGAGAGCAGGTACTGCAGCGCCATGGCGAGGTCGTCCGAGCGCCGCGTGCGACGCTCCCTTCCGATGATCATTGGGGAACTCTCTCCTCCGCGCGCGGAAGCGGTGGCGCGCGGCGCGGGCGTTCCGCGCGGCGCGTCGTGGCGCTCCGGTGCTGAACGAAGCGTTCCATCCCGCGGAGGTTCGTCGCCAGTTTTGAGCGGACGACCAATGACCGCGGGTTGGAGCTCCGCGCGAGTGGCGGCTCAGCGCGGCGAGACCTCGCGCACGTAGGGGACGCCCACGAGGCCGCGGCCGATCGTGACCGTCACGGGCGCGCCGGGCTCGGCGCGGAAGCCCTCGCGCAGGGGCGGCGCGAAGAGCGTCTCGCGGCGCTGGCCCGCGAGGGTGAACGCGACGTGGCGCGCGGCGTCGCGGCCCGTGCTCGACGCCGTGATCACGCCGTCGACCTCGGTGTAGAGCTCGGGGAGCGGGTCGAAGAGCGTGTCGGCGAGCTGCACGAGCGACGGCGCGAGGAGCAGCGCGGCGAGGGCGAGCGCGACCCTCACGGCGCGCGACGAGGGCTGCTCGCGCCTCAGCGCGTCGAGCAGCGGCAGCAGGCCCATGACGAACGCGATCGCGAGCGGCAGCGAGCACGCCACGAGGCGCGGCGTGTCGAGGGTCTCGCGGAGGTTGAGCGCGGCGTTCATCACGAGCCCGAGCACCGGGGCCATCGCGAAGGCGAGCACCTGGCCGCGCGAGCGGGCGCCGAAGGCGAAGGCGTCGCGGTGGCGCAGCGAGCGCCACGCGATCACCGCGGCAGAGAGCGCGACGGAGAGGACGCCCCAGCGGTTCCACGTGGGGCCGGCGATCCAGCTCGCGAGGTTGGCCGCGCAGGCGAGGAGCGCGAGCGCGCTCACGCGGCCGAGGCTCGCCCAGAAGCGCTCGACTTCGTCTTCGGTGAGCCCCGCGGCGGCGAGGCGCTCCTCGCGCGACGTGGGGTGCGGCGCGCGACGCGGCGCCACGACGTGATCGTGGAGCCAGGCCGCGATGAGCTCGGGGTGCTCGAGGTTCGGCGGGATCTCCGCGAGCAGGCGGCCGCGCGCGTCGAAGAGGAGCCACGAGTCGGCGCGGATCGCCATGAGGCTCGCGACCTGCGTCGCCGAGACGGTGATGCTGCGACGCGCGGTGACCACCGTCAGCACGCCGCCCGGGCGCAGCTCGACGCGCGACCGCAGAGAGCCAAGCGCTTCGATCAGGAACCCGACGAACGCCACCGTCGCGATGGCCCCGAGGCGCGGGTGCACGTACCGCAACGGCCACGTGGTCGCGAGCGCCGCGAGCGCCGCGAGCGCCATGGAGCACGCCACGAACCGCGCGCTGCGCCGTCCCCTCGTCGAGAGCCCGTGAACCGTCGTCGCCTCGCGGTACATGCGCGCGATGGTGGCGCGATCCTCGCGGCCGGGCAACGTGCGGCGCACGGAGCGGTGGATCAGGCGCGACAGCGCCTCGCTTCAGATGTCGAAGTCGACGTCGCCCGGCGCGGGCACGTAGGGCTCGGGCGGCGCGCTGCCGGTCTTCACCCGCGGCGTCACCATGCGCAGCCTCGGGGGGTCGAGCGCCACGCGGTGGCCCTCGGGCACCGAGCGGGTGATGAACACCGAGCCGCCGAGGAGGGACCCCTTGCCGATCACCGTCTCGCCGCCGAGCACCGTGGCGTTGGCGTAGATGGTCACGTGGTCTTCGAGCGTGGGGTGGCGGCGCGTGCCGCGGATGAGGTTGCCCTCGGCGTCGCGGGGCATCGAGAGCGCGCCCAGGGTGACGCCCTGGTAGAGCTTCACGTGGTCGCCGATGCGCGTCGTGGCGCCGATCACCACGCCCGTCGCGTGGTCGATGAAGAAGCTGTCGCCGATGGTGGCGCCGGGGTGAATGTCGCAGCCCGTGAGCGCGTGCGCCCACTCGGTCATGATGCGCGGCATCAGGGGCACGCCGAGCTCGTGGAGCTCGTGCGCCACGCGGTACACCGTCACCGCGAGCAGTCCGGGGTACGCGAGGATCACCTCGTCGATGTTCGACGCCGCGGGGTCGCCGTCGTACGCGGCCTGCACGTCGAGGATGAGCCTGCGGCGCATCTCGGGCAGCCGCGAGAGGAACTCGCCCGCCACCGAGCGCCCGTGGTGGCGGCAGCGCGGCACGTCGGGCGCCTGGTGCTCGCCGCTCTCGGTGCCGTAGCAGAGGCAGAGCTCGACCTGGCGCTCGAGCTTCTCGCGCAGCGTGTGGAGCGTCGCGCCCACGTGGTAGGCGAGGTTGTCGTCGGTGAGGTCCTGGCGGCCGAAGTAGCCCGGGTAGAACAGCTCGAGGAGCAGCCGAAGGACCTCGATGATCTCGTCGCGCGACGGGATGAAGCGCTTGTTGATGAACTCCCCGCGCGGATCGGCCCGGTAGCTCGCGAGCATGGCGCCCACCAGCGACGCGAGCTCGCCCGCCGGGGGCTTCTCCGAGGGGGCCGTCACGACGCCTTCGCCGCCGCGATCTCGTCGAACATGCCTTCGAAGAGCACGCCCGTGAGGTAGCGCTCCGCCGCGTCGGGGAGCACCACGACGATGGTGCCGCCCGCCCACCGCGGGTCGCGCGCCAGCCGCGCCGCGACGTGCATCGCCGCGCCGCACGAGATGCCGCTCAAGATGCCCTCCTCGCGGGCGAGCCTGCGCGCCATCGCGATGGACTCGTCGTTCGAAACCGTCTCGACCTGGTCGACGAGCGTGAGGTCGAGGTTCTTCGGCACGAAGCCCGCGCCGAGGCCCTGGATCTTGTGCGGCGCGGGCTGCAGGGGCTGCGACGCGAGCGTCTGCGAGATCACCGGCGAGTGCGAGGGCTCGACGGCCACCGAGTGCAGGGGCTTGCCCTTGACCTTCTCGAAGTACCGGCTCACGCCCGTGAGCGTGCCGCCCGTGCCCACGCCCGCCACGAGCACGTCGACGTCGCCCGCGGTGTCGTCCCAGATCTCGCGGCCCGTCGTGCGCTCGTGGATGGCGGGGTTGGCCGGGTTCTCGAACTGGCGCATGAGCACGTAGCGGCCGGGCTCCTGCGCGGCGAGCTCCTCGGCCTTCGCGATGGCGCCCTTCATGCCCATGGGGCCCGGCGTGAGCACGAGCCTCGCGCCCAGGGCCACGAGCACCTTGCGCCGCTCGATGCTCATGGTCTCGGGCATGGTGAGCACGCACTCGATGCCCCTCGACGCCGCGGCGAAGGCGAGCGCGATGCCCGTGTTGCCCGACGTGGCCTCGACGATGGCCTTGCCGGGGCCGAGCAGGCCCTTCTCCTCGGCGTCCCACACCATCGCCGCGCCGATGCGGCACTTGACCGAGTACGCGGGGTTGCGGCCCTCGATCTTGGCGAGCACCGTCGCCCCCGCGCCGTCGGTCACGCGGTTGATGCGCACCAGCGGCGTGCGGCCGATGCTGTACGAGTTGTCTCGAGCGACGTTGGGGTAGGCTTTCGTCATCGGTGGCCCTCGGAGATGATGGTCGGTGAGCGGCGCGTCAGCGGACGCCGAAGCCGCCGCGGAGCACGAAGAGCCCCTGCTCGAGCGCGAGCGAGGGCGACGTGATGCCGAGCTCGCGCCCCACGGGCAGGCCGTAGCTGCGCAGCGACTCGGGGATCGTGAAGCCCGGGATGGGGATCGCCGGCAGGGCGTCGTTGAGCGAGCGGTCGACGAGGCCCTGGAGGATCATGCGCATGGCCATCGAGAGGTTGTCGCGGTCCATGGACGACATCGACGCGCTGTCGAGGCCGAGGTAGAGCTCGTCGATCTGCACGCCGCCGAAGCGCAGGTCGTTGCCCATGAGCGTCACGCTCATCGACGCGCGCGCCCCGAGCGACGCGCGGATCACGGGCGCGTCGGGCAGGGTCACCGTCGCGGTCATGGCGCCGAGGTCGACGCGCACGCGGCCGTCGTCGCCGATCTGCGCCACGGGCGGCAGCGCCGTCGAGAGGGCGATCGTCGAGCCCGCGCCGAAGAGCATGCCGAAGCGCGAGGCGTCGATCGTGGCGTCGAAGTAGCCCGCGCGCCAGAGCGTGTGCAGCGCCTGGTTGATGAGCCCCGGCTGCACGATCACCGTCGCGGGCGTGCGCCGCGCCGGCTCGGCGCCGCTCGCGGGCTGCATCGCCACGCCGCGCGAGGCCGTGGCGCGGGCCGCGCGGGCCGTGGTGAAGCGCGTTCCGATGCCCGCGAGCAGGCGCGTCGAGCGCGCGTCGAGGGCCGAGATGCCGAGGCCGAAGCCGAGCGGCAGGCTCCCCGACCCGTCGAGGCGCGGCACGTTGAAGCTCGCGCCGAGCGACGAGACGTTGAGCCCGCCCACGAGGCCGTTGAGCACCATGTTGAAGTTCGACTGGATGTAGTCGCGCACGAGGCGCGAGACCTGGTCTCGCAGGATGCCGTTGGCGAGCGAGGCGATCACGTTGACGATCGTGCCCGTGATGCCGCCGAACTCGGTGCGGATCGTGCCGACCGAGACCGAGACCGAGCCCGGGCGCACCGAGGCGCGGGGCGAGCCCCCCGACGACGAGAGGTCGAAGGTGAGGTCGACGTCGAGGCTGGCGAAGCGCACCCACCCGCCGGTGCTGAGCGTGCCGCCGATGCGCAGGCGGATGCCCACGTTCTCGAGGCGCACGTGCGCGCGCACGCCGCCGTCGACGAGGGTGAGCGAGGTGGTGTTGGGCCCGCCCAGCTCGCGGCCGTCGTAGTCGACGCGCGAGCGAAAGAGGCACACGCAGCGGCCGAAGGCGCAGGCCTCCTGGTCGCACGAGTCCTTGAGGGGGTTGGCCGCGCGCAGCGACGCGTCGAGCTGGCTGCTCAGGCCGTCGCTGTTGAGCACGGTCTGCAGGATGTCGTCGAGCGACGTGATGGGCGTGAGGGGGTTGCCGTCGTCGATGGCCGACTGCGTGAGCTGGAGCGACACGCCGCTGGCGAGCAGGGCGTCTTCGGCCTGCCAGCGGTTGCTCACGAGGAAGACGCAGGTGCGCACGTTCTCCATGCCGAGCGTGTCGGTGGCGCGCACCTCGACGAAGTTCATGCCGAAGCGCGAGGTGACCGTGGTCTCGAAGGTGCCGTCCATGGCGACGGTCACGTCGCGGCCGCCCACGCGCGCCGAGCGCACGCCGCTGGTGTCGGCGAGCGATCCGCGCACGGTCAGGGGCGAGCCCGGCGCGAGGTCGACCATCGTCGCGTCGCCCGCGCACGTCACCGCGGGCCCGCTGCTGTCGACGACGAACATCGTCGACTGGCTGAGCATGCGCCCGCCCTCGGTGGGGCCCGTCACGCGCACGGTCACGGTGTAGTGGCCCTCGGTGGGGTAGCGGTAGACGCCGGGGCGGTCCATGACGCCGCCCGCGGGCGCGCTCTCGTACGCGAGCATGGGCATCGAGATGCGGTTGCCGTAGCGGTCCTCGACGATCGAGTCGAGGGTGACGTCGTCGTCGACGCGGTAGACGGGCTGGTCGGGCGAGCGCGCGATGCGCAGCGACGCCGGCAGCGCCGGGCGCACCGTGAGCCTCGCGCCGTCGCCCGTGGCGCCCGTGAGCTGGCAGCTCACGGTGTAGTCGCCCGCGCGCGTGGCCGCGACGGTCATGCCCGTGACGATCACGCCCGCGCCCATGGGCATGGTGCCCACGCTCGGGTGTGCGTCGGTCACCGGGTTGCCCTCGGCGTCGAAGGCCGCGCAGGTCGCGGTGGCCATCTCGCCCGCGGTGATCTCCATGCGGTCGAGCGTGGTGGTGACGCGCGCGGCGGCGCCCGCGGTGACCTCGAAGGCCGCGGGCGTCTCGTCGCGCAGCGAGCCGTCGGAGAGGGCGCAGCGCGCGGTCGCCATGCCCGCGCGCGAGGCGATCACGCGCTCTCCGTCGCGGCGAACGGCCGTCGCGGGCTCGAAGGTCACGGCGGTGCGGTCGGCCATCACGTCGAGCGCCATGCCCGCGCGGTTGCGCACGATGCAGCGGGCGGTGACCGCGTCGCCCGCCCGCACGCGCGCGGGCACCTCGGTGTCGACCGAGGCGGGCGTGGTGTCGGCCGGCGGCGGCGCGTCGGGCGCGGCGTCGGGCGTCATCTGGCCCGAGGTCGCGGCGTCGTCGGGCACGGTGGTGCCGGTGCCGCTGTCGGCGCAGGCGACGAGGAGCATCGGGGCGATCACGCAAGGCAGAAGGCGACGCAGCGCGCGGAACATGACGGTCCTCCGTTGGCGGCGCGATAGGAGCCGATCGCGCGACCCTGCGTCAACACCCCCGGGCGTGATAAACGTCGGCGGCCCTCGCGGGTCGCGAGCGTTCGCGTCACGCGCCGAGGAGCCGCGCGGCCTGGTAGACCGCGACGGCGAGGGCGAAGCCGACGGCGTACGTCCACCCGAGGGTGAAGACGGCCCAGCGCCACGAGCGGGTCTCGCGCTTGATGGCGGCCACGGTGCTCATGCACTGGCAGGCGATGACGAAGAAGGCCATGAGCCCGAGGCCCGTGGCCGTGGAGTACGCGCGCGTGCCGTCGGGGCGGCGCAGCTCGCGCAGGCGCACGGCGAGGGCCTCGCCCCCGTCGTCGACGTCTTCGAGGCCGGTGATCACGCCGAGCGTGCCGACCATGAGCTCGCGCGCGCCGAAGGAGCCCATGAGCCCGACGTTCATGCGCCAGTCGAAGCCCGCGGCGCGGGTCACGGGCTCGAGCGCGCGCCCGAGGCCCGCGCCCACGCTGTGGTGCATGCGCGCGACGGCCGCGGGCATGGCCGACGTGTCGCCCGCGCGGTCGAGCGCCGAGGGCATGGGCACGTTGAGCAGCGCCCAGAGCAGCGCGCTCGCGACGAGGATGGTCGTGCCCACGTCCTTCAAGAAGCGCACGGCCGCGCGCCACGCCGTGCGCGCCACGACGGACGCCTCGGGGACGTGGTAGCCGGGCATCTCGAGCACGAGGGGCAGCGCGCGGCCGCGGGTGACCGTGCGGCGAAGGAGGGCGCTGGCGAGCATGCCCGACGCCACGCCGAAGACGTAGAGCGCCACGAACACGCCCGCGCGGAACCACGCGCCGCGCGCGGCGAAGAAGGCCGAGAGGAGCACGGCGTACGTGGGGATGCGCGCCGAGCAGGTCATGAGCGGGATCACGAGGATGGCCGTGAGGCGCTCGCGGGGGTCGCGGATGATGCGCGTCGCGGCGATGGCGGGCACGGCGCACGCGTGGCCCGTGAGCAGCGGGACGAAGGCCCTGCCGCCGAGCCCCACGCCGCGCAGGAGGCGGTCGACGAGAAAGACCCCGCGCGCGAGGTAGCCCGAGGCGTCGAGGAGCTCCATCGCGACGGTGAGCACCACGATCTGCGGCAGGAAGGTGAGCACCGTGCCCGCGCCGCCGAGCAGCCCGTCGACGACGAACGAGCGCGCGAGCCCGCCGCCGAGCCACGGGCCCACGACCCCCGCGACGGCGCGCACGAGCCGGTCGACCGCCGCGCTGGCCGGGTCGGCCACGAGGAACACCGCGCTGAAGAGGCCCGCCATCAGCGCGACGAAGAGAGCCGGGCCGAGGTAGGGGTGCAGGAGCCAGCGGTCGACGCGCTGGGTGCGCTCCCTCGCGCGCTGGGCGGAGGTCGTGGTGGCGCCCTTGTCACGCAGCACCGCGCGGCCGAGGGCGTCGGGGTCCCACGACGTCGCCGACGGGCGCGCGCCGCGGTCGAGGGCCGCGAGGGCCGCGTCGAGCACGAGGTCGCGCGCCGAGGGCTCCTTCGCGCTCACGGGGATCACCGGCGCGCCGATCGCGTCGGCGAGCGCGGCGACGTCGAGCGCGCGGCCCTGGGCGTCGAGCACGTCGCGCTGCGTGGCCGCGACCACCAGCGGCGCGCCCCGCGCCACGAGGTCGCGCGTGAGGCGCAGGCCGAGGGCGGGGCGCGTCGAGTCCATCACCTGCACGAGCACCGCGCGGGCGTGGCCCTCGAGGTCGTCGAGGAAGCGCCGCGCGACGCCCTCGTCGGTGTCGCTCTCGGCGCCCGGCGCGAGGGTGTAGAGCCCCGGCAGGTCGATCACCCGCACCGCGCGCCCGCGGTGCTCGATCGACGCCTCGAGCACGTCGACCGTGATGCCCGGAAAGTTCCCCACGCGCGCGTCGGCGCCCGTGATGCGGTTGTAGAGGCTCGACTTGCCCGCGTTGGGGCGCCCCACGAGCACCACCACCGCCTCGCCTGCGACGGGCTCCGAGGGCGCCCTGGGAGCGCCCGCCCCCATCTCGCAGTGCGCGGTCATTGGGGGTTGCCCGCGAGCACCACGCGCCGCGCGAGCTCGGCGTCGATGGCGAACTCGGCGCCCGTGTCGAGCCGCACGTGCAGCGGCCCGCCGAGGAGCGCCCTGCGCAGCACCGTCACCTCGCGGCCCGGCGAGAGCCCCATCGCGTCGATCCACGCGCGATCCACCGGCGGGAGCTCGAGCGACGCGATCACCCCGCTCGCCCCCGACGGCAACGACCCCAGCGAGGGAGGATCGATCTTGAGACTCATTCTCACGGAGATGACGGGTACCACCGGGGCCTCCATGGCGCAAGGGGCGCGGGGCGCGACCGCTGGGGCTCGCTCCGAGCCCGTTCGACCCTTCCCGTGGCGGCGTGGGAGATGGGCGAGGGGTATCTTCGCGCCGCCGTGCAGCTCCCCGACGTCACCGACCTCTCGTCGCTCGTGCGCGACACGGTGCGCGAGGCCACGCGCTCGTGGCGCCTGCCCGCGACGCTGGTGCTCGGGCTGAGCCTGGGCCTGCTCGAAGGGCGCGCGACGGGGCGCGCGGCGGGCTTCGCGTTCGGCCCCATCGCGGCGCTCTACACCCTGCTGCTCGCGCCGCTGCCGTGGCGCGCGCTCGTGCCCCTCGAGGCCGACGGCCACCGCGGCGAGAAGCTGGTGCGCTGGTGCATCGCCGCGGCCGTGGGCACGGCGCTCTTCTACGCCCTCATCGGCGCGTACCGGGCCTTCGCGGTCGTGGCCGACATGCGGTCGATCTACACCTTCGGGCACGCGCGCGAGTCGCTCGTGGCGTGGCTGCTCTTTCTCATCGGCGGCTGGGGGCTCGCGAGAGACATCCAGCTCGAGCAGCGCCTCGACCTCACGCTCGGCTCGCACCAAAAACTCTCGGCCGAGCTCGCCGCCGCGCGCCTCGACGCGCTGCGCGCCGACCTCGACCCGCACTTCCTCTTCAACGCCCTCAACGCCATCGCGAGCCAGTGCGCGTCGGACCCCGCGGCCGCCGAGGACAACATCGTTCGCCTCTCGACCCTCCTGCGCGCCGTGCTCGACACGCGCCGCTCGCGGCTCCACGCCCTCGACGACGAGCTCGCGCTCGCCCACGACTACGTGGGGCTCTTGAAGGCCCGCTACCCCGTGCTCTCGGTGACCTTCGACGTCGCGCCCGGCGCGCTCGCCGCGCGCGTGCCGCCGCTCCTCTTGCAGCCGCTGCTCGAGAACGCCGTGCGGCACGGGCGCATCGAGCAGGGCGAGATTCGCGTCGAGGTGCGGCGAGAGGGCGACGACCTGGCCGTGCGTGTTCGAAGCCCCGGCGCCTTCCGCGGGCCGCGCGACGGGGGCATGGGCCTCGACCTCGTGCGCCGCCGCGTCGAGCTCGCCTGGGGAGACGCGGGCCGCTTCGACATCGCCGCCGAGGGCGACGCCACCGTCGGCGCCGTCACCGCCCGCGGCGCCTTCACCGACCCCGAGGAGAGAGCCGCATGACCGCACGCGCCGTGATCGTCGACGACGAGGCCCCCGCCCGCAGCCGCCTGGCCCGCATGCTCCGCGACGCGCTCGCGGGCGGCGTCGAGGTCGTGGGCGAGGCCGCCGACGGCGACGCGGGCCTCGCCCTCATCGACGAGAGGAGCCCCGACCTCGCCTTCGTCGACGTGCAGATGCCCGGCCTCGACGGCATCGCCATGGTGGCCCGCATCCCCGCGCCCGCGCCCTACGTGATCTTCACGACCGCGCACGACCGCTACGCGCTCGACGCCTTCGACGCGGGCGCCATCGACTACCTGCTCAAGCCCTTCGACGCCGCGCGCCTCGTGCGGGCCGTGGCGCGCGCCGAGTCGCTCGGCATGCGCGCGAAGGCCGAGGAGGTGCTCGCCCCCCTGCGCGCCCCCGCCGCGGCGCCGCGCGTGCTGGCCGACAAGCTCCCGATCACGGCCAACGGGCGCGTGCTGCTCGTGCCCGTGGCCGACATCTCGCACTGCGTGGTCGAGCACGAGCTCGTCACGGTGCACACCGACAAGACCGCGTTCACGACCGACTACACCCTCGCGGCGCTCGAGGCGCGGCTCGACACGGCGCGCTTCTTCCGCGCCCACCGCGCGCTGCTGGTGAACCTCGACCACGTCGCGGCCATCGACGACATGGCCGGCGGCAAGGTCATGCTGGTCACGCACGCGGGCGCGCGCCTCGAGGTGTCGCGCCAGTCGAGCCGAAGGCTCCGCGCGCTCCTCGGGGTGTAAGCCCTCGGGCCGCGGGGCGTTCCCCGGCCACCATGCGACACACCGCGCTCTTCGCCTTCGCGCTCTCGACCGCCCTCGGCTGCGCCTCGACCCCGCGCCGCCCGCAGGCGCCCGACCTCGTCGCCCTCGACGGCGCCCTCGCCAACCGCTTCGTGCCCGCCGCCGAGCGCAGCGACGTGGTGGCGCGCGTGCGCGTGTCGGTGCCCTCGACCGCCTCGCTCCAGCGCCCGCCCATCAACGTCGCCCTGGTCATCGACACGTCGGGCTCGATGGAGGGGCGCGCCATCGACGACGCCCGCGCCGCGAGCGCCGCCCTCATCGACAGCCTGCGCGACGGCGACCGCTTCGCGCTCGTGACCTTCGACTCGCGCGCCGAGGTGCTGCTGCCCTCGACCACGCTCGACGCCGACGCGCGCGCCGAGGCCCGGCGGCGCGTGGGCGCCATCCGCGCGCGGGGCACGACGGCCATGTCCGAGGGCCTGCGCCTGGGCGTGCTCGAGGTGATGCGCCACCATGACCCCGCGGGCATCAACCGCGTGGTGCTGCTCGGCGACGGCGTGCCCAACGACCGCGCGGGCATCGAGGAGACCGCCGCGAGCGCGGGCGCCCGCGGGGTGAGCATCACGGCCCTCGGCCTCGGGCTCGACTACGACGAGACCCTCATGGGCGCCGTCGCGCAGCGGTCGGGCGGGCGCTTTCACTACGTCGCCGACTCGGCCGCGGTGGCCGGGGTCTTTCGCGACGAGGTGCTGCGCATGGAGCGGGTCGTGGCGCGCAACGCCGTGGCCGTGCTCACGCCGGGGCCCGGCGTCGACGTCGAGGGCATCGTGGGCGTCGAGGCCACGCGCACGCAGGAGGGCGTGGTGGTCAACCTCGGCGACGTGACCGAGGGCGCGGCGCGCGACCTGTACGTGCGCATGAAGGCCCCGTCGCGGCGCGCGGGCGCGTCGGTCGAGCTGCTCGACGTGACGCTGCGCTACGACGACGCCGTCGCGGGCGCGGGGCGCGTCGAGCGGCGCACCTTCCTCGGCGCGCGGGCGTCGGCCGACGCCGCCGAGCGCGCGAACGGCCGCAACGAGGAGGTCGAGCGCAACGTCGCCCGCGCCCAGCTCGCCGCGGGCACGCTGGCGGCCATTCGCGACGCGCGCACCGGCGACCTCGCGCAGGCGCAGGCCCGCCTCGAGGCCGCGCTCGACGAGGCCCGCGCCCTCGCGCGGCGCGAGCGAGACGGCGAGCTCGAGCGCCGCGTGGCCTCGCTCCAGTCGCTCCGCAGCGCGCTGCCGAGCGTGGCGCCGTCGGCCGAGATGCCCGCGCCCGCGCCCGCCGCGGCCGTGCGCAGCGCGCACGAAGAGGCCATGCACACGCTCTCGGGCGACTGAACGGGAGCGAGCTCAGGGCGTGTCGCAGAGGGCCGCGGGGATCACCCGGTGCACGGGCGGCAGCGAGCGGAGGTAGCCCACGATCGCACGGATCTCGGGCTCGGGCGGCCGCGTGTAGCGAGGCATCGTATCGCAGAGGGTGCGGCCCTCGTCGTCCACGCCGTCGCGGATCGCGCGGACGATCTGCTCCTCGGTCCATCGCCCGAGGCCCGTCTCGTCGTCGGGCGTGAGGTTCGAGCCTCCCCCGCGGGCGATCTGACCGGACATGACGCCGTCGGCGGGGTCGTCGGATTGATGGCAGGTCGTGCACCCGCGCGTCCCCACCAGTCGCTCGCCCGAGAGCGGCGTCCCCGAGTCCGAGGCGTCCATCACGTCGGAGGCCGCCGCGTCCGCGGGCGGCGCATCGGCGCGCGGCGCGTCGGTCGCGACGTCGGACGTCGGTGCGTCGGGCACGTCGGGCACGTCGGGCACGTCGGGCGTCACGTCGACGACCGCCGCGTCGCCCGCGGGGCTCGAGGGGTCGCCGCCGCACCCGACCAGGGCGACCGCGACGAGCGTGAGGGCGAGCCACGAACCACGAGCGACGAACGACGGCATGAGGCGACTCCTTGTGCGCGCAGCGAGCAAGGCGTCGGCCAGACTTCGGCGCGCCTCGACTCGCGGCTCGCGGGATGCTTCGCGCCGCGATACCGCGCACCAACGGCGTCACGATGTGCGTCGCGCCGCCCTCGCGACGCAACCGTCACGGGATGGCGCGGTCGCTCGAGCGACGCGCTCCGTTGTGCGAGACGCGCCGGCGGGTGTTCACTCCGCGGGGCAGAGACCCATTGGCCGACCTCGAACGAACCCTCGAAGACGCGCTCCGCCACCTGGGCGCCGACGTGCTGCGAGCGCCGGGCAACGCCGCGCTGCGAGAGGGCCTCGCGTCGCGCGCGGTGGAGCCGCGGTCGTTCGCGCGCGAGCTCCTGCTGCTCACGCTCCGCCTTGCGGTGCTCCGCGCGGCCGCGCCTCGATCGTTCGACCCCGAACGATCGGCGGGTGAGGTCGCGCGCTGCCTCGAGGGCCGACTGCCGTGGACCTCGCGCCCGATCGCGCTGGCGCTCGACGCGGGGGCGCTCGACGCGGCCGTCGAGGTCGTCCGGGCCTTCGACGAGGGCGTGACGCTCGACGCGCTCGCGGCGGCCTACGAGTCGCTGATCGAGCGCGAGCCCGCGGTGACGGTCGACCCCTGCGCGGTCACGCTTCGCCCCGCCACGGGCCACGAGCGCAGGAGCACCGGCAGCTACTACACCCCCGCCCCGCTCACCGAGCGCCTGCTCGACGGGGCCCTCGAGCCCGCGCTCGACGAGGCCCTGGGGCGCGGCGACCTGGCCGGGCTCACGGTCTGCGACCCGGCGTGCGGCGCGGGGAGCCTGCTCGTGGCCGCGGCGCGCCGCATCGCGCGGAGGCTCGGCGTGGCGGTGCGTGACGTGATCGGGCGGCAGGTCTACGGCGTCGATCGCAACCCCGTGGCCGCGGAGCTCTGCGCCGCAGCGCTCTGGCTCGAAGGGCAGGGCGAGGGCGCGTGGACGCTGCCGGCCGGGCGTGTCGTGTGCGGCGACGCGCTCCTCGGGGCGACGCGCGCGATGATGGCCGGGGGCATCCCCGACGGCGCCTTCGACGCGCGCGACGGCGACGACGCCGACGTGGCCTCGTCGCTGCGCCGCCGCAACCGCGAGGAGCGCCGCGAGGCCCTCGCCGAAGACCTCCCCTGGCGCGACGAGGCGCTGCTCGCCGACGCGTGGTGCGCGGCCCTGCTCATGGAGAAGACGCGCGACTCGCTGCCCGACGCGATCACCGAGGGCGTGTGGCGCGCGCTGCGGCGCGACCCCTCTCGCATGCCCGCGTCGATGCGCGCGCGGGTCGACCGCTTGCGCGCCGCGCACGGCCTCGTGCACTGGCACCTCGCCTTCGCCGACGTGTTCACCGCGCGCGGAGGCTTCGACGTGGTGCTCGGCAACCCCCCGTGGATCGCCCACGCGGGTCGCGCCTCGCAGCCGCTCGCGGGCGGCGTGCGTCGCTTCCTCGAGCGCGCCAACCCCGCGTTCCACGGCTACCGCACGACGCACGGGGCCTTCGTGCATGCGAGCGCGTCCATCGCGGCGCCGGGCGGCGCGGTGGGGCTGATCCTGCCGACCTCGGTGGCCGACCTCGACGGCTACCGCGCCGTTCGCGAGGCGCACGACCGGGCGTGCGCGGTGCGGGGCGAGCTCGAGAGCTTCGGCGACGGCGCGTTCGAGGGGGTCTTTCAGCCCTGCATGGCGCTGGTCTCGACGCGACGGCTCGCGCCCGAAGCCTCGTCGGGCGCGCCGTGGCCCTTGCGCCGCGACGACGTCGACGAGGTCTCTCGCAGACTGCTCGCGCGCCTCGCCGCGGCGCCGACGCTGCCGCGCGAGGTGTTCGGCGAGCGCGGGCTGCAGACCGACGCCGCGCTGCGCGAGAGGCTGGTGCGCGACCCCGCCGCGGCGGGCGAGGGGGCCGTCGCGCTGCGCGAGGGCAAGGACGTGGGCGAGTTCAGGCTCGGGCCTCCGAAGCTGTGGGCGCGCGCGGCCGACGTGGCGGGGAGGCTGCGCGGGGCCGACGAGTTCCGCGCGGTGTCCGCGGTGGTGCGTCAGACCGCGCGCTACCCCATCGCGGCGGTGAGCGACGGCATCGCCTTCCGCAACACGCTGCTGGCCGTGTTCGCGCGCGCGCCGTGGACCGCGCACGCGCTCGTGGCCCTGCTCAACAGCTCGCTCGTGCGCTGGCACCACCACGCGCGCTTTCGCGACGCGCGCGAGGGCATGCCGCAGGTGAAGGTCGGGCACCTGCGGGCCGTCCCTGCGCCGCCCGAAGGGGCCGCTGCGCGACTGGCGGAGGTGGGCGCTCGCCTCTCGGCGCGCAACGAGGGGGTGACCGACGACGAGCGGCGCGCGCTCGACGAGGTGACCTTCGAGCTCTACGGGCTCGACGAGGGGGAGCGCGAGGCGGTGCGGCGCTGGGCGCGCGCGATGCCGAGGTGAGGGCTACTCGCCCGCGATGGCGACGTCGTCGCCGACGCGCTTGCCCTCGGCGTTCACGCGCGCGAAGCGGAGCTGGATGCCGCGCGCGCCGAGGTGCGTCCACGCGACGCCGAACTCGGTGCCGCTCCACCCGAGCGCGGGGAAGAGCCCGAGCGCGCCCTGGGTGAGCCGGATGGGGTTGCGCGCGGGGGCGCCCTGCGCGTCGAGGCGGTTGAAGAACACGTCGGCGCCGTCGCCGCCGATGCGGGCGTAGGTGAGGCCGTACTGCGAGCCCGTCCACGCGAGGGTGGTCTGGGTGAAGTAGGCGTCGCGCGGGGTGAGGTCGCGGCGCGGCACGGCGAGCGAGCCGGGCGCGACGCCCGCGAACGCGAGGCGCGAGAGGGGCGTCTCCTCGTCGTCGAGCGAGACGTTGTCTTCCCACACCATGCCGAAGTGGCGCCCCGCCCACGCGAGCGAGACGGTGCCGTTCTGGCCCTGCGTGGTCGCGACGCGAAAGGGCTGCCCCGCCTCGCCGCCGGCGCCCACGCGCGCGAAGAGCGTGTGCGCCGTCTCGCTGCGCGGCGTCTGCGCGCTCCAGCCCACGCCGTAGCCGTCGCCCATCGAGCGCAGGTCGAAGAGGCCCGTCGGCAGGATCTTCTCGGCCACCGCGCGCTCGTCGCCCACGCGGTTGCCGTCGGGGCCGATGCGCGCGAAGCGGATGCCCAGGTCCGTCGGCGAGCTGGCGTGGTACCAGGCGAGGGCGTAGTCGTGGCCGTTCCACACGACGCGCGACGCGAGGTCGAGGCCCTGCTGCGGCGAGACGCGCGCGGGCGCGCCGCGGGGGTTGCCCGCGCGGTCGAGGCGCAGCACCCACGCGGTGATGTCGTCGCCCACGTCGGTCCACGTGATCGCGTAGCCGTCGGGGCTCGCGGCGATCGCGGGCAGGAGCTTGAGCGACGACGAGCGCGTGAGGCGCACCGGCTGGCCGAGGCGCTGCCCGGTGGCCGACGCGCGCGCGAAGTAGATCTCCGCGGTCTCCTCGTCGATGGCCGACCAGGTGAAGGCCCAGCCCTCGCCGTTCCACACGACCGAGGGCGAGATGGGCAGCGCGTCGTCGCGGGCGCCCGGCGGCGTGGCGCGCGCGATCGTGGCCATGAGCCCGCGCGGGTCGACGCAGCGGTCGCGCGGGCCGCACGAGAGGTCGCTCACGCAGAAGGCGCCCGTGGCCCTGCACGCGCCGCCCGCGAGCTGCACGGCGCGGTGCCCGGAGCCGTGCTCCGGGTGATGCTGCACGGCGCGATGGGGCGCAGCGGTCCACAGGGTCGAGACTGCGACGGCCGAGCCGAGCGCGAGCGCTGCGGCGGCGGCTCCGGCGGCGCGCGGCGAGCGCGAGGCGTACGCGCGCGCGAGGTGGAGCAGCATTCCGGGGATCGTGTCGGGTCTTCGCATGCAGGGCCTCCGAGGCTGCGTACGATGGACCCGATGCGGGCGCATTGCCAGAGGGAGCGCGCGGAGCGTCAGGGCGGCGTCGGGGCGGGGCAGCCGAAGGCGGCGGCGAGGCGCGAGCCGCCCGACGAGCCGTGCACGTCGTCGCAGGTGGGCCCGTAGAAGACGATCTCGCGGTGCGTGTCGTCGCTCCAGTCCCAGCCGTTCATGCGCCGCGGGTCACGGTAGAGGCTGTGGCCGTCGAGGCGCACGTCGACGAGGTCGGGGTCGGGCGGCGCCGAGTCGAGCCGCAGGGTGCAGTCGGCCAGCGCCTGCGTGATGCGACCGAGCTCGGTGGTGAGCTCCACGGCCGACGCGGCGTTGTAGTAGCGCGTGGCGCCCACGCGGGGGCGGCCGCCCGCGTCGGCCATGCTGTTGAGCACGTCGCTGAAATCCTGCGTGCCGTTGAGGCCGATGACGAAGGTGCGCACGCCCATCGCCGCGAGCATCTGCACCTCGGCGATCGCGGGCGGCGCGTCGAGGCAGTTGATCTGCGCGTAGGTGTTCCTCGCGTCGCAGAGCGAGGGGCCGCCGGTGCAGCGGCAGGTGACGTTGTCGGCGGTGAGGTTGCAGTTGGGCCCGCCGTCGGTGGCGAGGATCACGTAGCGGTCGCCCACGAGGTCGACGTGCTCGCGGTACCAGTCGCGCACGAGGCGCAGCGAGGCCGCCGTGGGCGTGGGGCCGCCGGGCGCGGTGAGGTTGAACTGGTCGAGCACGAGCGCCACCTGCGCGGGGCGCGGCTCGAGCGAGAGCGCGCGCGGCACGGTGCACACCTCGGCGGGCGAGTACACCCCGCTGTCGCGCGGCGGCAGCGTCGCGGGGAAGAACGTCAGCCCGAGCGAGAGCTCCTCGCCGAGGCGCGGGAGCACGGTCTGGAGCGCCATGCGCAGCGCGTCCCACTTGGGCTGCCCGTCGGTGGTCGGGTCGGCCATGCTGCCCGAGCGGTCGATCACGAGGATCACGTTGGCGTTGCGCCGCGTGAGGGGCACCGACACGCCGCCGCAGTCGGCGTCGGGCGGCCGCACGGGCCGCGCGTCGGGCGGCATGTACACGGCGATGTCGTCGGGCTCCGACGCGTCGTAGACGACGGCCGAGGGCGGCCTGAGTCGGTCGCTGCACGCGGCCGTTGCCGCGACCAGAGCGAGGGAGCGGAGGGCGTGGCGGCTCACCGCGCCATCGTACAACGGTCTCCGCTACCCCCCAACGAGGTCGGAGCGGATCGCGAAGAGGGGCTGCTGGTAGAAGAAGAACCAGCTGAACGCGCAGTGCGCGACGACGCAGGGGATGAGCCTCCCGGCGCCGAGGTGCAGCGTGCCGAAGGAGGCGGCGCCCTCGTCGTCGTCGTCGGTCTCGGGCGCGGGCGACGCGCGGACGATGTAGAGCGCGCCGAACACGAGGCCCGAGACGAGCGCGAGCAGGCCCACCGCGACGTTGCCCGAGGCCGCGTGCGCCGCGCCGAAGAGCAGCGCCGCGGCGAGCCAGCCGCGCACCCTGCCCAGGCGCTCGGCGAGGATGCGCTGCACGCCCGCGCGCCACGCGACCTCCTCCGCGGCGGCCACGAGCACCACGAGGGCGCCGCGCTGCCAGCCCCGCACGCCCGCGCTGCGGTAGAACGCGGCGCACGCGCGGTCGCGCAGCCGCTCGCCCGCGACGCCGAGGCCGCGCACGTCGGGCCGCGGGATCCACGCGCCGCGCGGGCCGCACACGCGGAGGACGTTGTCGAGCATCGGCGGCGCGGCCCAGTACTGAAAGACCAGCGCGATGGGGAGGTACACGATCGCCGAGGCGACGAGGGCGATGGTGACGTCGGCGTTGCGGTACGTGAGCGCGCCCGCGAGAAGGCCGTCCTCGTGCAGGTGCCACAGGGCGAGGCCCGCGGCGGCGAGGTAGCCGGCGCCGTGCACGACCCAGAGCGCCTGCCCCCCGAGGCGGTACGACACCGCGGGCACGACGAGGCAGAGGGCGAGGAGGATCCAGCGTTGCGCGCTCATGGCGCGCGGAAGCTACACCAGAAGGTGCGCGCGCGGCAGCGGGTCAGACGCGCAGGCGCAGGGGGTTGAAGTCGGTCTCGGTGTCGAAGACGTCCTCGTGCTCGGCGCGCTTGAGGTGGCCGACGACGAGGTAGGTCACGGGGGTGAAGAGCGTCTCGACCGCGCACTTGATGAGGTAGTTGTTCAGGGCGACCTCGGCGACCTGCGCGGGCGTCCACCCCGGCTGGCCGAGGAAGGCCAGGGGGTAGAACACGGCGCTGTCGACGAGCTGACCGGCGAGGGTGCTGCCGATGGTGCGCGTCCAGAGGTGGCGGCCGCGGGTGAGCACCTTGAGCTTCGCGAGCACGAAGCTGTTGACGAACTCGCCGATGACGTAGGCCACGAGGCTCGCGGCGACGATGCGCGGGAGCTGCCCGAGGATGGCGTGGAAGGCGCCTTGATCGGGCCAGTCGGGGGCCGGGGGCATGCGGTCGGCGAGCCAGAAGGTCGACGACGCGAAGGCCGCGCACGCGAAGCCGATCCAGATGACCCGGCGGCTGCGGGCGTAGCCGTACACCTCGGTGAGCACGTCGCCGAAGATGTAGCTGACGGGGAAGACGAAGATGCCACAGCCGATCTTGTGGCCCGCGATCATGGCGACCTTGGCCGCCACGAGGTTGCTGGTGACGAGCGCGGTGACGAACACGCCCACGATGAGGTCGAAGTAGCGGTAGCGCGGCGGCACCGAGCGGGTGTGGAGGGAGGGGTCGGTCATCGTCGCTCCGTGGAGGGGGCGAGTGTGCAATGGGCGCGCGCCCGCGTGCGTGTTATTCGTTGGCGCGAGGAGTCGACGGCGATGACGTGCGGGATGAACCTGGAGCTCGACCTCGAGGCCCTGCGGCGGATCTACCGGACGCGGAGCGTCGAGGAGGGGGTCGAGGTCGAGGACGAGGTGCACCTCGGGGTGGCGCTCCTGCCGGTGCTCGCCGACGACGCGATGAGGGCGATCGTGCGCGAGATGCTGCGCGAGCGGGGGTGGACCGACGCGGGCGACGGCTCGCTCGAGAAGGGCTTCGGGGCGGCGGTGGCGACGCTCTCGCCCGACGGCAGGACCGTGACGCTGCGGGCGAAGGGCGAGGCGAAGGTGAGCGCGTCGGGGCGCGCGGCGGTGGCGGGCGACGACGAGGCGAAGGCCGTGAGCGAGGCTGAGCGCGCCGCGCGGGAGAAGGTGAACGAGCTGGCGAAGCGGGAGCGCGAGCGGCTCGCGGTCGAGAACCTGAAGGAGCTCGCGCGCCAGGAGCCCGCGCTGCGCGGCGAGGTGCAGGAGGCGCTCAACCGCACGTACCGCCGCGCGCTCGAGGAGCGTGCGCGGCAGATGGGCGAGCTCGAGTCGATCGACGAGCGCGGCGGAGAGGGCGGGACCTACGAGGTCACCGTGGTGGTGAAGGCATGAAGGAGTCTCGCGAAGACCGCCGCAGGGTCACGATGCGCTACCGGCACGACGGGGTGTCGGGCCGCACGACGCTCGTGATCGACGTCGAGGTGCCCGAAGACGAGATGCCGCACGAGCACCGCCAGGAGCTCCGCGAGATGGCCGAGGAGGTGCTCGGCCTGCCGCTCGGGTCCTTGCCCGACGACGTGCAGGTGAACCTCCGGCGCGCGGCGCACCCGCACCCTCACCCCGAGGGGGGCGACCACGATCACGAGCACGAGCACGAGGAGCCGGGCGCGGGGCGAAAGGGCGTGAAGGCGTAGGGGTCAGAACTCCATCGTCGAGAGCACCTCGCGCAGGAGCACGAGGGCCTCGGCGTGGATCTGCGAGACGCGCGACTCGGTGACGCCGAGGGCGAGGCCGATCTCGCGGAGCGTGCGGCCCTCGTCGTAGTGGAGCCGGAGCACGTCGCGGAAGCGGGCGGGGAGGCGGTCCATCGCGCCCTGGATGCGGTCGCGGTGCTCCTTGCCGGCGGCGAGGGTCTCGGGGGCGTCGTTGGCGGGCTCGGCCAGCGCGTCGTCTTCTTCTTCGAAGGGCTTGGCCTCGGTGCGGGCCGAGGTGGCGTGGAGGCGGTCGACCTGGCGGCGGTACTGCGCGAGGGTCATGCCCAGCTCCGCGGCGGTCTCGCGCTCGTCGGGCAGCGCGCCGTGCCGGTTGGCGAAGGCCTGCCGCGCGTCGGCCAGGCGCCGCGCGAAGGCGCGCTGGTCGCGCGTGAGCGGGTCCTGCGTGCGGAGCTCGTCGAGGATGGCGCCGCGGATGCGGTGGTCGACGTAGGCGTCGAAGCGCTCCATGCGGGCGGGGTCGTACTTCGCGAACGCGTCGAGCAGGCCGCAGCATCCCGCGCTCACGAGGTCGCCGACGTTGACGTGGCGCGGGAGCTTGCGCGCGATGCCGGCCGCGAGCCGCTGCACGCGCGGGAGGTACTTCGCGGCCATCTCGTTCGTGAGCTGGGCGCGCGCGCGGCGAGCCGGGGTCTTGCGTGCGGTCGTGGGCGTGCGGGGCGTCATGATCTTGTCTCCGCGCGCTCCTTGAGCACCGCACATGCCACCCGCGGGTCACGGTGGGAATCGCGAGAGTGTTCCGCGAGATCGCCCGACGCGCGGCGAGGGCCGTGGGTGATCGACGACCCTCGTCCCGAGACTACGCTTGAAAACAAGTGCATTCGGCGTGGGTTGGCGAAGACCTGCGCACGGGTGACCGGAGACACCGGCCCGATGTTCAGCGTCAAGAAACCTGCCTCCGAGGCCCTCGTCGCGACGGGATTTTGACGGCGGCGAACCTTCAGCGATGGGGCGGCGGATCGGGGGGCGCCGAGGCTCCGGCGGTCGAGGCGGGGGGCGTGGGCGGGGCCGAGGCCGAGGCCGAGACCTCGGGCGCGTGCGCGAGCGAGGGCTCGGGCTGCGGCGAGAGCGCGGCGGCCGGCGAGGGGATGAGGCTCACGCGCAGCGGCGCGAGCGTGTCGCCGAACCAGTGGAAGAACTCGACGAGGCGGCGCTTCCGGTCGGGCGGGATGTAGTCGAAGTTCGAGCCGCGGTCGGTGACCTCCCAGAAGTCTCGCGAGGAGATGGCGAGCATCTCGTCGCGGATGCTCGCGAGGCGCGCGGGCTTCTCGTTGCGCATGTCGACGAAGACCTCGCGCGCGGCGCCCTCGTCGCCGTGCAGGAGGTAGTACGTCGCGAGGCGCACCTGGGCCTTGCGCACGCCGCGCAGCGACGCCTCGCGCGAGGCCCCTTCGCCCTCCTTGTCGACCTGCAGAAAGATCCGCAGGAGCTCGTGGCGCTCGCGGGCGCGGAGGTCGAACGCGAGCTCGTTGAGGGCGCCGAGGTCGTACGCGGCGGTCTCGAGCACGAAGCCGAGGTCCATGTGAAAGGCGAGCTGGCCGTAGTACTTGAAGTACCGCGCGATCTCGACGGCGTAGCGCCCGGCGCCCTGGCGCAGCGCGGCCTCGGCCAGCAGGCGGTACTGGTTGAGCACGTTGTAGGCGGTGCGCACGTCGCGGGCGTTGACCGTCGAGCGCAGGTACGTGTTGAAGAACTTCACGCAGAGCTCGGTGGCGCGCGGGTCGCTGGCGGCCATGGCGCGCTCGGCGAGCTCGCGCGTGTGGATCGACACCACGTAGCAGAGCTCGCGGTTCGACCCGAGGGCGGCCTGGTAGACCGTCTGGAGCTGGCGCAGCACCTTGAACTCGAACCACGAGCGGTCGCGCGCGAGCTGGTCGAGCACGTCGCGCGACATCGACACGAAGTCGGGGTCGTGCGCCACGTGGTCGCTGATCTGGAACCAGTCGAGCGGCAGCCCGCTCTTGACCCCGAGGTAGTCGCGCGCGAGCTCGCCGAGGGCGTTCACCGACGCCATCGCGATGGCGCCGTCGTGGTTGGCCATGGCGTTGAGGGCCACGTCGGAGAGCTGCTCGGTGCCGTCGGAGGCCACGTGCTGCACGTGCTCGGCGTGGTCGCGCGCCAGGGTGATGCTCGCGGGCGCGCCCGACACGGCGGCCATCGTCTCGCGGCGGATGCGCGAGACGATGTTCATCGGGTTCACGAAGTCGAACACGAACGCGAAGTACGGCAGGAGGAGCAGCATGCTCACGGACATGAGCACGACCGACAGGAGCGTCGCGCGCACGGGCACGTGGTCGGGCTGGTAGGTGAGCGCCACCCACGCGCTGTTGAGGCCCGAGAGCACGAAGAGCCCCATCACCGCGAAGTTCACCCGCGTGCGAAAGAACAGCTCCGTGATGCGGTGGGTGTAGCGGTTCGAGGCGAGCTCCACGATGATGGCGACGACCGAGATCGCCACGCCGAGGATCTGCGACACGACCTGCCCGACGTCGCTCAGGGCCTGCTGGCCGCGCTCGCTTTCGAAGTGCGTGAAGAGGTAGACCAGGCCCGGCGAGCCCGCGCGCGCGTCGAGGGCCCACGAGAGGGCGAGCAGCGCGGCCGACGCGCCCGCGAGCGCCACGAGGGGCTGGAGCCACACGCGCAGCGACTGGCGCGCGGCCAGCGACGCGGGGTCGAGGCGCGAGGGGGCCGAGGTCGGCGCGTGCGCCTGCGCGGTCTCGCGCGCGGCGTCGTCGTCGACCGGCAGGTACGGGTTGTCGGGTCCCTCGGAGGACACGGTGATCGAGTATCCACCCGCGTCGTCGCGCCGGGGAAGGGGGAAGCGCCGCGCGGCTGGCGCTTGTGAACGGCGGAGGGAACTGCGACAGTTCGCCGGGGAATCCGCAATGCTTCAACGAACGCCAGGCCTCGCGCTCCACGGTCTGCTGGTCGCGGCGGCGCTCGCGCTCACCACGAGCGACGCGCGCGCGATCATCAACCAGGTCGACGGGCAGATCGTGCCGACCGACCTCGCGCTCCAGAGCTGCCTCAACAAGGCCGCGACCCCGAGCTCGTCGAACCCGGCGCCGGGCGAGGGACCGGGCGTGCTCGACGCGGTCGCCGACGCCGCCACGTCGCCGCAGACCTTCGTGCCCGCGCCCCGCGCGAGCGACGGCCGCCGCGTCGCGCAGTTCACCATGGTGGGCGAGGGCGCCGGGTACCGCAACCGCTTCGGCTGGTACAACGTCGGCGACTCGCCCTACGCCGCCGCGCCGCGCTACGAGATCTTCGCCTGCCGCGACGCCTTTCTCGGCGTGGGCTGCGCGTGCCCGTGCCCGAGCGGCCCGCGCACCGCCGTGCCGCCCGCGAGCGCGTGCACCACGTGGGTCAACGCCAACATCGTCGAGCTCGACTTCGACTGCTTTCAGCGCATGGGCCGCTGGCGCGGCGGCCCCGTCGCCTTCTACATCATGACCCCCGAGCTCGTCTCGGGCGGGCAGGACAGCAACTGCGCGGACCTCAACTCCACGCGCAACCGCGTCTACTCGACCGACAACTCGGTCAACGACGACGGCGACTACGTGCACTTTCTCATCTACCGCTCGCGGTCGTTCGCCAACGGCTACTACTTCGGCTGGGAGGACCTCTTCCGCGGCGGCGACAACGACTTCGAAGACGTGCTCGTGCGCGCCATCGGCCTCGTGCCCACGTGCATCCCCGTGCCCGAGGTGTGCGACGGCCGCGACAACAACTGCAACGGCATGGCCGACGAGGGCCTCGGCACCTCGACCTGCGGCGTCGGCGCGTGCATGCGCACCGTCTCGGTGTGCAGCGGCGGTCGCCCCCAGACCTGCACCCCGGGGTCGCCCTCGGCCGAGATCTGCGACGGCGTCGACAACAACTGCAACGGCTCGATCGACGAGGGCGTGACGCGCGCGTGCACCACGTCGTGCGGGCCCGGCACGCAGTACTGCTCCATGGGCTCGTGGGGCGACTGCGTGGGCCGCATCACCCCGACCGCGGAGCTCTGCGACAACGTCGACAACGACTGCAACGGCATGGTCGACGACGGCCTCACCCGCACCTGCCGCACGGGCTGCGGCACGGGCGTCGAGACGTGCTCCGCGGGCGCGTGGGGCGGGTGCACCGCGCCGCAGCCGACGGCCGAGACCTGCAACGGCGTCGACGACGACTGCAACGGCCTCGTCGACGACCGCGTCGCGTCGCGCCCGTGCACCGCCGCCGAGCTCGTCGGCCGCTGCGGCATGGGCACGGCCCGCTGCATCGGCGGCACCTACGTGTGCGACGCGCCCGCGGGCCGCCCCGAGATCTGCGACGGCGTCGACAACGACTGCGACGGCGTGATCGACGACGGCGTCGCCGACGGGGGCCTCTGCGGCTCGGCGCTCGGCGTGTGCCGCCAGGGCCACTTCGTCTGCCGCATGGGCCGCTACGTCTGCGAGGGCGCCACCACGGGCTCGATGACCGAGACCTGCAACGGCCTCGACGACAACTGCAACGGCCTCACCGACGAGGGCGACCCCGGCGGCGGCGGCTCGTGCTCGACGCGCCCCGGCGGCGAGCGGCTCTGCGCGGCCGGCACCCTCCACTGCCGCGACGGCCGCCTCGCGTGCGAGGGCGGCACCGTCGCGCGCCCCGAGGAGTGCAACTGCATGGACGACGACTGCGACGGGATGATCGACGAGGACATCCCCGGCGCGGGCAGCCTCTGCCCGGGCGGCGGCCGTTGCATCGCCTGCGGGTGCCGCAGCCCGTGCCTGAACGACGAGCTCGCGCGCTGCTCGCTCGGGCTCGTGTGCAACAGCGACAACTTCTGCGTGCCGCCCCTCTGCGGCGGCGTGATCTGCACCGACGCGCAGACCTGCATGGGCGGCCGCTGCGTCGACCAGTGCGCCGCGCTCAACTGTGAGGCCTCGGGCCGCGTCTGCCGCCGCGACGGCGGGGTCGCGCGCTGCGTCGCCAACAACTGCTACGAGAACCCGTGCCCGGGCCTGCAGCTCTGCCGCAACGGCGCGTGCGTGAACAACGGCTGCGCCACGACGCGCTGCCCCTCGGGCCAGTTCTGCCGCCCCGACGCCACCGGCCGCGGGGTGTGCGTGCCCTCGTGCGGCGACGTTCGCTGCGCGCCGGGCCAGTCGTGCTCCGACGGGCGCTGCCAGAGCGACCCCTGCGTGGGCGTCGCGTGCATGACCGCGCAGGTCTGCCACGTGGTCGACGGGCGTCCGCGCTGCGAGGCCGACCGCTGCGCCAACGTGGGCGTGCCCCCCGGGCGCGTGTGCGTCGACGGGCGCCTCGTTGACGACCCGTGCGCGGGCGTGACCTGCCCCGGCGCGCCCGACATCGCGTGCCGCAACGGACAGTGCATCGACCCCCTCATCGTGCCCGTGGTGCGCGACCGCGTGGTGGGCTCGGGGGGCTCGTGCAGCGCGCGGCCCGGCGCGCCGGATCACGGCGCCCTCGCCCTCGCGGCGGGCGCGGACCTC